>CAYUKT010000442.1:0-2104 GCA_964445285.1 uncultured Bacteroides sp.
TTTACTTTTTTTACTGTAAATCAGCCTCTGTGTAATAACCGGAATCGATCAACAGTTCTTTGTAGTTGTTGATATCAGCGAATACGGGCTCGCAAAGGTAAGAAGGAATAACGCCTGTGCCGTTATCATATGTCTCAGTATCGTTAACCGGAGCATCGCCGCCCTTCATGATAGCGTCAACCATCTCTACAACCTTGGATGCCAGTGTACGTGTATCCTTGAAGATAGACATGGACTGTTTGCCGGCGATCATGTTCTTAACGCTTGCGATATCACAGTCCTGACCGGTGATGATCGGCCATTCGCCTGTGTAGTTAGCTTCCAGAGAGTTCGCTACACCAAGAGCTGTGGAGTCATTGGAACAAAGGCATGCGTGAAGCTGTGTGCCGTCTGCATAGTTTGCAGCAATGATAGCGTCCATTCTGGACTGTGCAGTCTCAGTTGCCCAGTTAGCCGTAGCAACTGTCTCGAAATCGGTCTGACCGGACTTCACAACCAGTTTGCCGGAATCGATGTAAGGCTGAAGAATGTCCATAGCACCGCCGAAGAAGAATCTTGCGTTGTTGTCACCAGGATCGCCTGTGGTCAGCTCGATGTTGAACGGGCCTTCCGCATTGTCCAGATCCAGCTGGTCTCTAATATACTCACCCTGCTTGGTACCTACCATGTAGTTATCGAAGGTAGCATAGTAAGAAACTGCATCGGAGTTCATGATCAGACGGTCATAAGCAATAACCGGAATGTTTTTCTCTTTTGCCTGTTCAAGAACAGTTCCAAGAGAATCGCCATCGATAGATGCAATAACTAAGAGTGAGCAACCGGAGTTGATCATGTTCTCAATCTGAGATACCTGTGTTGCAATATCGTTGGAAGCGTACTGAAGATCTACCTCATAACCTGCTGCCTCTAACTCTTTCTGCATGTTGGAACCATCCTGATTCCATCTCTGCAGATCCTTGGTAGGCATAGCCACACCAACTTTACCGCCGCCTGCTGCCGGTGTTTCTGCTGCCGGTGCTTCTGCCTCTGCCGCCGGTGCCTCTGCTGCCGGTGCTTCTTCTGTTGCTGCCGGTGCTTCTGCTGCCGGTGCTGTCGTTTCAGAAGAACCAGAATTGCCGCAGCCAACTAAAGTAGCTGCAACCATAGCTGTTGCCAGAATCATGCTGACTAACTTCTTTTTCATGTTTCTTTTCCTCCCTTATTTAATTTGGAATTCTTTATTCAGGCGGTTTCCCCCGCCCGTGATTTTAATATATCACAAGAGAAATAGGAATAATTTATGACCTTCTGTACATTTTCACCATAAAAGAACCATAAAAATAAGACGTACTAGCACAATTTTGTACCAGTACGCCTTCTCAGCGCAAGAAAGTCCTATTGCGGCATCTGATCGGGTACATTCAGATAAACATCCTCTTTCAGGTGAAAACCGCTGCCAATAATAACTTCATCAATATTGTCCCGATTGACGCTGATCGGTTCCAGGCCTATATAAGGAACCGTATATGCGCCGCTCTCTATCTCCGTCACATCCTCTCCGGCAAGCTTCTCACCCCTTCCCAGTGCCACGGCGGCCTCCGCCGCCCTGGTAGCCAGCCGCTCCACAGGCTTGTATACCGTCATCAGCTGGGTTCCTTCCACGATCCTCTGACAGGCAGCCAGATCCGCATCCTGCCCCACCACCAGGATGTCTCCTGCCTGGCGTTTCTCCGCCAATGCCCGCACCACCTGAGTAGCCAGATCGTCATTGCCGCACATGATGGCATCCGCCTGTTGAATTGCCACTGTGTTTGAATAGACATACTCCGCTGCGATCTCTGCTTTCCAGCCTTCCGCATGGAGAAGTCCGATAATGATCACATTGTTTTGTTCCATAACCTTCTTAAAAGCCCCTTCCACCATGGGTACATTGTTATCCGTAGGGGAACCGCCCAGCATGATCACATAACCGCCGCCAACCCCTGCTTCGATCAAAGACTCACCCATCATGGTACCCACCATCTCATTGTCAAAGGAAATATAGAGATCCACATCCGCATCATCGATCAGACGGTCGTAAGATACCACTTTAATCCCTGCATCTTTGGCCTTGGCCACAGACTCC
>CAYUKT010000443.1:0-2093 GCA_964445285.1 uncultured Bacteroides sp.
AAGAGAATAAGGAGGGAAAAGAAGATGAAAGTAATGAACATTGACAATCCTGAAAAGTTTTTTGAGGTAGTGAACAAGTGTAAAGGCACGGTAGAGTTGGTGACAAAAGAGGGAGATAGATTGAATCTGAAGTCCCAGTTGACAAAATATGTAGCGCTTACAAAACTTTTTGCTGACAATGCGATCCCGGAGATGGAGCTTGTGGCGCATGAGCCTGATGATGTAAATCTTCTGCTTGAGTACATGGTAAACTCAAAATAAATGCAATGTAGGTGCGACAAGTGAAAGAAAGACTATTTAAGGAATCCTGCGTTTAGCAGGATTCTTTGTGTATGCGAAAGGGTAGAGAAATGTATAATGAGCTGACCAGACAGGATATCCAGAAGATGGAGGAAGAAATCGAATATCGCAAGCTGGTGGTGCGCAAGAACGCTTTGGAAGATGTGAAGGAGGCGCGTGCGCAGGGGGATTTGAGTGAAAATTTTGAGTATTATGCGGCTAAGAAATTTAAGAACCAGAATGAGAGCCGGATCCGTTATCTGGAGAAGATGCTCAAAACCGCTGTGGTGGTGTCAGATGAGTCCGCGGAGGACGAGGTGGGCATGAATAATACGGTGGAGGTGTTTTTTGAGGAAGACGGGATCACGGAGAAATATAAGCTGGTGACCACGGTGCGGGGAAATTCCCTGGAAGGGCTTATCAGCACGGAGTCGCCGTTAGGAAAGGCACTACTGGGACACAAAGTGGGAGACCGGGTATTTGTGGAAATAAATGCAGGCAATGGTTACTATGTGGTGATTAAGACGATCGAGAATACGGTGGATGACGGCAGTGATAAGATACGGAGCTTTTAGGGGACTGAAAGCTCCGTATCTTATGCTGTTAGGAAACTTCTCGGTTACATCCGAGGCTGCGAAGCAGTCCTCGTAATCGAGCTTTGCTCGATTTTTTATCAGAGTCTGTGGGGAGGTATCTGTAAATTGCTCCGCAGGGCAGGTAAAGTTTTCTAAAATAGAATCCATTAGTTTACATAACGAGTAATATTCGTTTTTGTACAGGCATATATCTTACAAAGAAATGACAAGCCTGCTATACAGAGGGCGGGTTCGTTTCAGGGAAAGGCAGGAGGATGTGTGCATGTATGAGAGCAAGACGGCTCCGGAGACGATACGGAGTCTGGAAACGGACAGGGAGAATGGACTTAGCCGCAGGGAGGCTATGGAACGCAAGGCAAGGTATGGCGCCAACAGGCTGAAAGAGCAGGAGAAAAAGAGCGTCTGGCAGATGATACTGGAGCAGCTGAACGATCCGCTGATATTGATCCTGGTGGTGGCAATGGCAATCTCTTTAATGTTACACGAATTTGGCGATGCGGTCATCATCGTGGCGGTTGTGGTCTTAAATGCGGCGGTAGGTATCATTCAGGAGGGAAAAGCGGATAGGGCGGTCGAGGCCCTCAAGAAGATATCTTCGCCTCAGGCGGTGGTTGTGCGGGATGGCGTGCGGGCGAGAATCCCGGCAGAAGATCTGGTACTTGGGGATATTGTGCTGCTAGAAGCGGGCAATATGATTCCGGCAGATCTCAGGATTATTGATAATATCGGCATTTATATAGAAGAGTCTACCCTAACAGGAGAGTCTGTTCCGGTGGAGAAGGATGCAGATTATGTCGTGGATGTGCCGGGAGATAACAGCTGTATGAATATGGCCTATATGTCCACCTATGTGACCAGGGGCAGGGGCAGGGGCGTGGTGGTAGCCACAGGTATGGATACGCGGATTGGCCACATTGCGGACATGCTGCATGGCGGTAAGGAGAAGCTGACACCTTTGCAGGTCAAGCTGGGAGAACTGGGCAAGATATTGAGTGCCCTGGCGGTGGGAATCTGTGCCTTTTTATTTGTGGTGGCAGTCTGGCAGAAGCGGGATGTGGGAGAAATGCTGATTACGTCAGTGTCCTTGGCAGTGGCGGCGGTGCCGGAGGGGCTGCCGGCCATTGTGACGATTGTGCTGGCTTTGAGTGTGTCCCGCATGGTACGGGCCAAGACCATTGTCCGCAGGCTCTCTTCGGTGGAGACGCTGGGGGCTGTGGA
>CAYUKT010000444.1:0-2077 GCA_964445285.1 uncultured Bacteroides sp.
ATTTATTATAGAAATAACTGAGTTTCGCCCGGATTGCTGAACGTTTTGCGCTCTTAGAGGAGCGGCATCGTTTCCTGACGGCATTAGCATAGTGAAGAAAGGCAGTGCGTATGATCACAGTCAGTTTATGTATGATCGTAAAAAATGAGGAGCGGATTTTACAGAGGTGTCTGGACAGTCTGGCCGGCCTGATGGATGAGATTATCATAGTGGATACGGGTTCTACGGATGCCACAAAGGAGATTGCGGCGAAGTATACGGACCGGGTTTATGATTTTGCCTGGATCAATGATTTTTCGGCGGCCCGCAATTTTGCTTTTTCCAAGGCGTCTATGGAGTATATCTATTCGGCAGATGCGGATGAGGTGCTGGATGAACACAACAGGGATGCTTTTTTGAGATTAAAGCATACGCTCCTGCCGGAGATAGAGATTGTGCAGATGTACTATGCCAACCAGCTTTCCCATGGGACTATTTATAATTATGACCGGGAACTGCGGCCCAAGCTTTTTAAGAGGAACCGGACGTTTCGGTGGCAGGGTGCTATTCATGAGCAGATAGGAATTGCACCTGTTATTTATGACAGTGAAATAGAGATCTGCCATATGCCCCAGAACAGCCATAAAGATCGGGATCTGGCGGCTTTTGTGAGACTGACGCAGGCCGGGGAACCGTTGGATAAGAGACTGCACAATATTTATGCGAAGGAGTTGTTCATCTCCGGGGATGACAGGGATTTTCTGGAGGCCAGGGAGTTCTTCCGGGCTTCTTGCGCGGATGAGGCGCGAGGGGATGAGGAGTTGAAAGAGGCAGCCTGTGTGGCGGCCAGGGCGGCGCGGCTTGCCGGGGATACGGCGGATTTCTTTAAATATGCCATGAAGGTGGTTGCCTGTGATGGCTGCGCGGAGATCTGCTGTGAACTAGGAGAATACTACAGGCAGATCGCGGACTATGATGAGGCAGTGGTGTGGTTTTATAATGCGGCTTATGAGACGGAGTGTATCCTGAATATCCGCTGTGGCAGTGAAATCCCCCTGCAGGGATTGGCAGACTGTTATCGGGCCTTGGGCAATGAGGAGCAGGCGGCGGAGTATGAGCGGCTGGCGAGGGGAGAGAAGACAGAATGAAATGGGAAGAAAACGTGCGTAAGGTGGTGCCTTACACACCGGGAGAACAGCCGGATAAGCCCGGCGTCATTAAATTAAATACCAATGAGAGCCCGTATCCGCCGGCACCGGGAGTGACGGCGGCGATAGAGAGGCTGTGTGCGGACAGGATGCGGCTTTACCCGGCCTTTCCGGAACAGACGGCCCTGGCGGCAGAACTGGCCGGATATTATCATGTGGGAACGGACCGGATTTTTATCGGTGTGGGGTCGGATGACGTGCTGTCCATGGCGTTTATGACTTTTTTCAACGCAGACAGACCGATTCTGTTTCCAGATATCACCTATTCTTTCTATGATGTATGGGCGGAAGTTTACGGGATCCCTTATGAGACGAAAGCGCTGGATGCGGATTTCCGGATCCTGCCGCAGGATTATTTACAGCCAAATGGCGGGGTGATTTTTCCCAATCCCAATGCGCCCACCGGCGTACTCATGGGACTAGACCAGGTGGAGGAGATCGTGGCGGCCAATCGGGATGTAGTGGTGATCGTGGACGAGGCTTATATCGACTTTGGCGGGATCAGCGCGGTGCCCTTACTGGAAAGGTATGATAATCTTCTGGTGGTGCAGACCTTTTCCAAGTCTCGTTCCATGGCGGGGATGCGGATCGGCTATGCGCTGGGCAGTCCACAGTTGATCCGATATCTGAATGACGTGAAGTATTCTGTCAATTCCTATACCCTGAATTATCCGACACTGGAACTGGGTGTGGAGGCTGTGCGGGACCGGGCCTATTTTGAATCCTGTTGTGATAAGATCATACGGACACGCACACGGGCTAAAGAGGAACTTGCTAAGAGGGGCTTTACGTTCCCCGAATCTTATGGTAATTTTATTTTTGCATCCCATAAGAGTGTACCGGCCAGGAAAATTTTTGAACGTCTAAAAGAAAATGACATATATGTCAGA
>CAYUKT010000445.1:0-2066 GCA_964445285.1 uncultured Bacteroides sp.
GCAATTCTCGGCGTATGCCTGGTGGTACTGGTGATTGGTGCAATGGGCAGGAAGGTGGAGTGGCTGGTCAATTTTATTTTACGGGCCGTTATGGGTACCATAGGAATCTACGGCCTGAATTTTCTGTTGGCGTCCCAACAGTTTCCTGTGGCGGTGGGTATTAATCCGCTTACGGTTTTGACATCCGGGATCCTTGGATTTCCTGGGGTTATCGTACTTTATGGGATTCATTTCTTTAAAATTTTGTGAGTATTTCACAAAAATAATATTTTTGTCAAATAGGTCTGGACAAGCTCTACAAATATGGTATAATTCAATTCACAACTCAAGAAATTCTATGAGAAGCGCAGGCTTTCATTCAATGCCATCAGGCATCGGGGATATCTCCCAATTATTTCGTTGAGTCTAAATTATATAGTGATGGAGGTGGTCTATTGGACTGAATATTTGTCAATCTATTTTACTTTTTCTGCTATTGCTGTCAGCATTTGCGGATCTTAAGACGGACCGGATTCCCAACGGGTTCCTTATACTTGGGTTTTTAATCGGTTTGAGCGGCAGTCTCTGTACTGGCCGGCACATTCTGGAAATCATTGGTTCCGTATCGTTAGCGTTTCTGCTTTTATATCCCTTGTATATGATCGGCGCAATGGGTGCAGGTGATGTAAAGCTGTTTCTCATGATCGGAGGTTTCAGCACGGTAAAGGAACTTCTGCTCATACTGGCGGGAGCCTTTGTGATCGGGGCGGGATTTTCGCTGGTTAAGCTACTGGTGGAGCATAACGGCAGGGAGAGAATTTATTATTTCTTTTCCTATCTGTCGGAGGTTTTGCGGTCAGGGCACTGGAAAATTTACGGAGAAGATCTGGTGCAGGATTATCATTCATACTGTAGGAATAAGATTCATTTTGCCGTGCCGGTCTTATTCAGTGCAGCGATGAGAATAGGAGGATTGTTTTGAGTAGGAAGATTATGGCCATCTGCGATATAGAGGAGGGATATGCCTTTCGCATGGCGGAATACATACTGGAGAAGGTGAGGCTGCCTTATACACTGCATTTATTTACGGCGGCCAGCGAACTGGAAAAATTTGCAAAGCGTGAGGAGATAGCGGTGCTGCTAATTGCAGAAAGTGCGTTGCGGCTTCTGAAACAGGAATATCTCAGACAGCAGGTGGAGCAGATGTTTGTCCTGCAGGAGACCGAGCATAAAAAGCAGGATGATCTGTGTTATATCAGTAAATACCAGAGTCCGGAAAGAGTGATACAACTGATTATAGAATCCGTCACGGACTTGGCGGACTGGAATATGGAAGAGGTAGACAAAGAAACAGATGTAAAGATGATCGGCCTTTATTCTCCGGTGAAAAGATGCCTGCAGACGTCTTTCGCCCTGTCCCTGGGGCAGATTCTTTCCAAGGATCATAAGGTACTGTACTTAAACCTTGAGACATGTTCCGGGTTTGCGCGGCTGTTTAACAGGGAATATACCATGGATATCATGGATGCTATGTATTATTTTCAGACGGCCAGGGAGAAGCTTTCCCTGCGGATGCCCTCCATGGTACAGAACGCAGGCGGACTGGACTATATCCCTCCAGTGCAGCATTCCCTGGAACTGAAAGAGGTGACGGGAACACAATGGCTTGAGTTCTGCAGACATGTGGCGACGGCCGGACAGTATGAGTATATCATCCTGGATCTGGATGAAGGCGTGAATGAATTGTTTACCCTTTTGAAAAATTGCTGCAAGGTCTATACCATCACCAGGGAAGATGCTTTTGCAAAAGCAAAGATGGAGCAGTATGAGCAGACTTTGAAATTTAACGGACTGGATGAGATCGCGCAGAAGACGGTCAAGTGCAGATTCCCTATATTCCGGGAACTGCCGGCGGATCTGGAGCGAATGACCCAGGGCGAACTGGCGGCCTATGTGCGGTCGATCATCGAAGAGGATATTTATGGATAGCGTACAGGACAGAAAGAAAGAATTAAAAGAAAAACTGGCGGAGAGTATCGATTATTCGCGGGAGAGCAGCGATGAAGAGATTCAGGAGCTGATAGATG
>CAYUKT010000446.1:0-2066 GCA_964445285.1 uncultured Bacteroides sp.
TCAAGACAAAATATATTACCCGCTTCCACGAGGATGTGTATGCGGTGGATGGTGTTTCCCTCTCCATTGAGGAGGGAAAGTCTCTCGGCGTTGCCGGTGAGTCAGGCTGTGGCAAGTCTACTCTTGCCCTTTCCATGATGGGCTATTATTTCCCGCCCCTGCACTATATGAGCGGTGATATTATCATAGATGGAACAAATATTTCGGGAATGAAGCCGGACGATGTCCGCAAGACAATTCTGGGCAGCGAAATTGCTTATATTCCCCAGGCTGCCATGAACGCCTTAAATCCTACCCAGAAGATCATCCGCTTTATGGAGGACGTGATCCACGCCCATGATCCCAAGAAGGATAAGAAAACGATCAGGGAGATGGCAGAGGCGCGTTTTGCGGAGCTGGGACTGCCCCCCGAAGTACTGGATAAGCATGCGGTGGAGTTGTCTGGCGGTATGAAACAGAGAACGGTTATCGCAGTATCAACGATTTTAAATCCTAAGGTGCTGATCGCTGACGAGCCGTCTTCGGCACTGGATGTTACGAGTCAGAAGATGGTTATCAAGATGATGCGCGAATTGATGGAGAAGGGTTATATCAAGTCCATGCTGTTCATCACGCATGAGCTGCCATTGCTGTATAATGTGACGGATGATATTATGGTTATGTACGCGGGCCAGATTGTGGAGAAAGGAACGGCAAAGGAGATGGTTTTTGATCCTATACACCCTTACTCTCATGGCTTGATGAACTCTATTCTGGTTCCTGAGGAAGGGACCAGAGGTAACAAGCTGGCGGCCATTCCCGGCACGCCGCCCAACCTAAAGAAGCCTCCGGAGGGCTGCCGTTTTGCGGAACGCTGCAAGTATGCCACCGCAGACTGTCGTTATACCAATATTCCTGAGAGAAATTTTGATGATAACCGTATGTATCGCTGTCTGATGGGTGTGGATAAACTGAAGGAGGTGTATGGCCATGAATGAAAAAGTGATGGAACAGAAGGATTTCACGGATAAGCCGCTGTGTCTGTCCGGACGTGGCGTCACCAAGGTGTTTGGTATGGGCGACAAAAAGACCGTGGCTGTGGATCATGTGGATTTTGATTTTCACGAGGGTGAGTTTGTATCTATTGTGGGCGAATCCGGCTCCGGAAAGACCACGCTCTCCAAGATGCTGCTCGGTCTGCTGAATATTACCGAGGGTGAGATCCTGTTTCAGGGAAAGCCTAGGGATATTTCAAGCGGTAAGAAAAAGAAAGAATACTGGAAGGGAATCCAGGCTATTTTCCAGGATCCGTTCTCTTCTTTCAACACATTCCATAAGATTGATTCCGTGCTGCTTGACTGCATCAATATGCGCGGTGGCAAGAATCTTTCGAAGGAAGAGAAGGTTGCTATGATGACGGAAGCCTGCAGCTTCGTGAATCTGAAGTTTGCTGAGCTTACCAACAAGTATCCGTTTGAGCTTTCCGGTGGCCAGATGCAGCGTCTGATGATCGCCAGAATCTTCCTGATGAAGCCGAAAATCCTGTTGGCAGATGAACCTACATCAATGGTAGACGCCTGCTCGAGGGCTACGATCCTGGATATGCTGCTGAACCTTCGTGACGAGATCGGTATGACGGTCATCTTCATTACCCATGATATCGGTTTGGCGTACTACATATCTGACACCGTGTATATTATGGAACACGGCAGGTTTGTGGAATATGGCAAGGCAGATGAGGTGATCCTGTCGCCTAAGGCGGCATACACCAAGCGCCTGATCAGCGATGTCCCCAAGATCCACGAAGAATGGGATTTGTCCACAGTGGATCTGTTGAGTGAAACACAGTAATATATAATGAAGAACTTATTATGCCCAGTGTGGTGTCAGTTGACTTTGCACTGGGTGTATTTTTGTATCTCAATTCTATTCCCATTCTCTTTTTTTCGCATATGATAAAATAAAAAGACAGAGTTGGTATCATATGAATCAGTCCAGAATATTACCGTTCTATATGGCATATCCTCTTCCGATGTATTATCAGCAGGAAGACAGTGTGACGCGAGATCTGGAATATCTGCAGCAGA
>CAYUKT010000447.1:0-2062 GCA_964445285.1 uncultured Bacteroides sp.
GATCGTCTCCTTGGAAGAATCGTAGTTACTCACATTGTCCACCGGCACACCCTTATCCCGGAATTTGCCAAACGGCAGATCCATCGCCTTTATGGTGTGAAGCTGTCCGGTGTTTGTAAACAGACATACCTTACCGGTATTTTTGCAGACAAAAGCATAACGGTTTTCCGCATCAGCGGCCTCTTTGTTGCGCTCGTAGGTAGGCAGATCAATGGTTCTGGCATAACCGAACCGGTCCATCAAAAAGACAATATCCATCTCCTCCACCTTTTTTTCAATATAAACAGCTTCCCCGGCATTGGTAATCTGTGTCCGTCTCTTGCGCTGATAGCGGTCTTTGATGGCGTCCAGTTCATTGATGATGACCTGGGCCATGGAATCCCGTCTGGCCAGAATATCCTCATAACGATAGATATTGGCCATCGTCTCCTCATGTTCATTGATGAGTGCCTCAATTTCCAGGCCGATCAGTTTATAAAGGCGCATATCCAGAATGGCATTGGCCTGTTTTTCACTGAACTGCAGCTGGGCCGCCATAATCTTAGATTCTTTGGATTTGAATTTAATGCCGTCTGTCTTTCCTTCCACCAGACAAGTCTTGGCCATGGTGCGGTCTTTAGATCCGCGCAGGATCTCGATGATCAGATCGATCACATTGCAAGCCTTGATCAGGCCTTCCTGAATCTCCTTACGATCCAGTTCCTTTTCCAGCAGATTTTTATATTTGCGGGCCGTCACCTCATACTGAAACTTCACGCTCTCCTGTATGATCTGCTTTAAGCCCATGGTCTCCGGCCGCCCATCGCAGATGGCCAGCATATTGACACCGAAGGTATCCTCCAGACGGGTCTTTTTGTAGAGCATGTTCTTAAAGTTTTCCACATCTGCATCTTTCCGCAGTTCAATGACGATACGGATACCTTCCTTGGAAGACTGATTCGTAATATCTACGATGTCCTGCGTCTTTTTGGTCTCGGCAAGGGACGCCACATCCATCAGGAATTTTCCGATGTTGGCGCCGATCATGGTATACGGGATTTCGGTGATCACCAGGTTGGTCTTACCGCCCTTGGCCTTTTCCACTTCCACCTTGCCCCGGAGTTTGATCTTGCCGGTGCCTGTTTCATAAATCTCCAACAGTTCATCCTCATTGATGACAATGCCTCCTGTGGGAAAATCCGGTCCCTTGATATAACGCATCAGTTCCCTGGTGGTAATATTCTCGTCCAGCATATAAGCTTTGGACGCTTCTATTACTTCCGCCAGATTGTGGGGCGGTATACTGGTGGCCATACCCACCGCGATTCCTTCGGAACCGTTGACCAGCAGATTCGGTATCTTGACCGGTAAAACACCCGGTTCCCGCTCTGTCTCATCGAAGTTGGGAATAAAATCCACCACATCCTTGTCCAGATCCGCCAAAAAAGCCTCCTGCGTAATACGCTCCAAACGAGCCTCCGTATAACGCATGGCCGCCGCACCATCGCCCTCGATATTACCGAAATTGCCATGGCCATCGATCAAAGGCAGGCCTCTCTTAAAATCCTGGGTCATGACCACCAGCGCCTCATAGATGGAACTGTCACCGTGAGGATGATATTTACCCATGGTATCACCCACAATACGCGCCGACTTCCGATGAGGCTTATCATGCCCCAATTTCAGCTCGCTCATATCATAAAGCACCCGCCTCTGAACCGGCTTCAGCCCATCCCTAGCATCCGGAATCGCCCTGGCCGTAATCACACTCATGGAGTAATTCATGAAGCTGCGCTGCATCTCCTCCGAATATTCCGTAGTCAATATCTTTTCCGCCATTACGCATCAACCTCCGCCTCTTCCGCATGATCATAAATAAACCTTCTCCGCGGCGGCACATCACTCCCCATCAAAAGCTCCGTAACCTCCGACGCCAACCGTGCATCCTCAATCTCCACCCGTTTCAACACCCGATTCTCCGGATCCAAAGTCGTCTCCCAAAGCTGGCTGGCATCCATCTCTCCAAGTCCCTTATACCTCTGCAGAATAAACTCCCCCGTATGGCTCTTCCGGTATCTCTCCA
>CAYUKT010000448.1:0-2057 GCA_964445285.1 uncultured Bacteroides sp.
CTGTGCGACTTTCATATAATATCAGATGCTCCTTAAGATGTCAACGGGATTTTTTGATTTTTTTCAAAAATTTTTCAGCGTGTGGTTATAACACGTAAATCCCTATATAATCCAGCCCCCTGTAAAGCAAATAGGAGAGGAGCAATGCCTCCGCAGCACCCATGACAGCCCCCAATAATTTATTGAGTCCACCGATCACGGAAAGATTGCCAAGCGCTAAGAGCGGCTGAAATATAAGATTACAGAGTTTAAAAACAATTCCCAGCAAAACCAGTCCGATAATACAGACCGTCAGGGTACTGGTTGCTTTAGCCGTCAGACTGCTAATTGCAAAAAAAATAAGAACAACACAAACCAGAGAAACCACACCGGACAAAATATTGACAATCTCCTGCATAATCCCATTATCAAACCCTCTGTGAATCCTCCATATAAATAGTAGAAATATAGCTGCCGCAAAAATGAATGTAACCATTTCCTGCCTCATCGTCATGTTTATTTTAACTCTATCGTATCGATTGAATTTGGTGTCACTACCATATAACGATAGTTACCGCTCAACGGTATCAATACCAGCGTAGACCTATTGAACGTGCCATTGTATTTCTGTACGCCATTACTATTGTAGATACAGCACTCAGACTCGTTATGGATGATGATCTGATCCTCATGGAACAAAATGTCCGTATACTCGATATCAAATTCGATGGATTGCTGAAATACCCCTGATTTATGATATACATCCAGCCGATACTTGTTATTACCCTGTGTGCTGTTAAACACCAGTCCAATATATTCATCTCCATAATATACACCGCGGACTTCTTCGCTGATAAGCGCCTCCGCCACGCTGACTGGTTTCTGTGCCCCGCCGTAAAACATAATCCGGTCATCAGATACCGCAAAAACCGAACGATTATCCAGAAAATGTGTCAGAGGCACTACTTCATTCAGATAATCATAGCCGCTGACATAATTATCCGTATTGTTCTGCCCGACCGCACCAAAATTATAAAAGGCCACGCTGGATTTCATATGACCACTGTCCACAAACAGATAAGACACGCACACCAATTCCCCGCTTGGGGAAATGGACACGCTGAACGGGTATCCGCTCTCTTTCATGGTAGTCCTGAAACGCACCAATTCGTTTCCTTTCGCATCATACAGGCATATAAAAGTGACATTTGTGTCATCTATCACTGCTGCCACAACCCCATTGGCCGCCACACAGAAATCACGCACCGGCCTGTTTGTGGTAATACTGCCCAGGGGCCCCGTTGTGTCCATAACATAGATCGTCCTGCCATTATAGTCCCCGATTGCAACCACATTCTGGCAAATGTCCACCATCGGATTCTGCATCCCAAACGTCTGATTCCATACCGCATTTCCCTTGGTATCCATACAGTTCGCGCCATCTTTGCTGTAACTTAAAAGATGTCCTGCAAAGGGCATTAATTTGACATCCTGTGTAATATTGATCTGCACGGAAGACAGTTCCACGCACTCCGTATATATTTTATTCTGCCACTGAATAAAAGCGGCGGCAGCAATCGCAGCGATCAACACAATAACCAGAATCGTCCGATAAAAAATCGTAAATTTATGACTTTTTATCTTTTCTCTATAACTTATTCTGGGAATCTTGTTCTTCTCATTTTCCCGCTCTGCTTTTCTTTTTAGGTAGTCTCTAATATTTGCCATCGGCTGTACCTCTTTATATCCTCTTCCTTCCCGTCCAACACCACAACCACTGATGCTGTAATCCTACGCTATACTGGACGCAGGCTGCTGAACCTGCGTCCATTATATCACAATCCCAACTCATCAGGGCAGTATTATTTTTTGTCCGGAACGGATCCGATCCGGATCGGCAATATCATTCAATTCACATATCTTTTCAACCTGGGAAATATCCCCATAGATTTTCTGGCAAATTGTGTAAAGCGTATCGCCCTTCTCTACTTTATAATATCTCGTCACATTTCTGGAAAGGGCTTCCGTCTGGTCTCCCTCATGCTCCGCAGACTCTTCCTTAACATTTTCAGAATCCG
>CAYUKT010000449.1:0-946 GCA_964445285.1 uncultured Bacteroides sp.
CGCCGGAATCATATAACGGTATACAAACACCGGACGGATCAGAATGGATGCTGCAAAACCAAATAACACTAATCCAATCAGCACAAAAAGTCCTGCAAGAGAGAATAAAACTCTTCCATTATGGTATACTCTCGTCAAATTTTCTCTTTTTCTGGCATATTTTGCATAGGGAATAACACTGACGACCACCACCAGCACATATCCCGCAAACAGCGTTACAGCCAGCACCACATTCACTACCTCATTGGTAAAAGCCGGTTTCATCAAAAATTTGACACAGCCCCCTATAGACCGCCAGGTTAATGGCAGGATCCAATAATTCTCCCTGACCGCCGACAACTGCCCGGCCAATGCAAAGAGCCAGGGGACATATCCCGCAATGGAAATAGCCACATACAGAACCCACGCTTTGATCCGCCTCTTGTCCCGGAGCCAAAATACAACCAGTACATACAGATAGACCATCACCACTGCCACACAGGCAAAATACTGGGTATAAGCCGCCGCCAACCCGTACAGGACCAATGCTGTACCATGAAAACAACTGCTCCTTCCGCATCTGTCCTCTTCCACGCATCCATAAGCATGGAAAAATGCCGCTGTCACAAACAACATCGCCCATCCATACATCCGCACTTCCACCGTATAGGCAGACAGCTGCGGCATGGAGATGACACAGAACAAGAACAGCCCGCCTGTAAAGATACCGAATCTCTTCCGGAGAAATGTCACGCTGTAAAGAAGCAGGATAAAATAAGGCACCACCGACACAATCTTGGCCGGAATGACAGTACCGGCTCCCGGTATTATAAGTTTACATAAGTCCACAAAGAATTTTGTCACACAATAATACAACGGCGGATGGACATCTGCCGCTGTAAAGCGAATCAGTTCACCGTAGGAATGCTCGATCATTCCCACGGTAAACAATTCATCATACCAGATA
>CAYUKT010000449.1:956-2051 GCA_964445285.1 uncultured Bacteroides sp.
TGAAACACAGCGCCACACTCTTACCAAGCATCAGGACACTGATACCGATCAGGAGCCAGCCAAAGGCTTCCTTCCCGGAAATTTTTATCTTACTTTTCATTCCTTAATGACTTCCTCTTTGCGAATCTCTTTCGTGCGGATCTCCTTACAGATCTGGTCTATAAAATCGCCCAGAGGCTTCACGCCCTCATCGCCTGCATAACGGCTTCTGACGGACACCATCTTCTCCTCCGCCTCGTTGGAGCCTACCACCAGCATATAAGGCACCTTATTCAGGCGGGCCTCACGAATCTTAAAGCCAATCTTCTCGGAGCGATTATCCACCGTCACATCCACATCATTTCTGGCCAATTCCTTCCGCACTTCCTCGGCATACGCCTCATACTTTTCAGAGATTGGCAATACGCGCACCTGTTCCGAACACAGCCAGGTAGGGAACTTGCCCGCATACTTCTCGATCAGCCAGGCCAGCGTACGCTCATAACAGCCAAGGGAAGTTCTGTGGATAATATAAGGCCGCACCTTATCCCCGCCTTGATCGATAAAATACATATCGAACTGCTCCGCCAGCAGGGCATCCCACTGTATGGTGATCATGGTATCCTCTTTGCCATAGACATTCTTCGCATTGATATCCACCTTCGGTCCATAGAAAGCTGCCTCTCCCACATCTTCCACAAAAGGAAGTTCCAGTTCCTCCAGAATATTGCGGATATGTGCCTCTGTCTCATTCCAGACTTCCGGTTCCCCGATATATTTCTCCGGATTCTCCGGATCCCATTTGGACAGATGCCAGGTAATATCATCCAGCAGCCCCAAGGTTGACATAACATATTTTGCCAAGGCAATACACCCTTTAAACTCTTCCACCATCTGGTCAGGGCGCACGATCAAGTGTCCCTCGGAGATTGTGAACTGTCTTACCCTGGTCAGGCCATGCATCTCACCGGAATCCTCGTTACGGAACAAGGTGGAAGTCTCCCCATAACGGATTGGCAGATCGCGGTAGGAATGCTGGGTATTCTTATAACAATAATACTGGAACGGGCAGGTCATGGGACGCAGGGCAAAGACTTCCTTGTCCACTTCCTCATC
>CAYUKT010000450.1:0-2050 GCA_964445285.1 uncultured Bacteroides sp.
TTTGGTTATAGTTCTATATAGAACTGTTCTAATATGATTATTAAATTTTTTTCAGTATGATAACAGTAACAATGTAGACAAGTTCAGATGCAGACATCATCCTATTACCAAGCACTCCTGGAGAGAGAACACGTATGGAAACAAAAGGCGGATTCTATATTTCACAGATCAAACAACTGCAGGATCGGATCTTCGAACGCCTGCTTACTGAAAACGGCATCGAAATAAGCGGCGGCCAGGGACGGATTCTCTTTGTCCTATGGAAAAATGATCGGCTGACCATCAACGAAATCAGTGCACGGACTTCCCTGGCCAAAAACACCGTCTCCATCGTAGTGGACGGTATGGTGAACAAAGGCATCCTCACAAGACAGACCAATTCCCAAAACCGCCGCCAGACCATCATCTCTCTCACTGACTATGCCAAATCATTGCAGACAAAATATGAGACCGTTTCACAGCAGATGAACACCCTCTTCTACCAGGGATTTTCCCCGGAAGAACAGGCAGCTTTTGAAGATTTTCTGGCACGGATCCTGGAGACATTGACCAAGGAAGAACAAACCTATAAAAAGACAAAGGAGGATTGACCATGAAGACCAGAGAGCAGCTTTTTAATTTTATCCAAAAACAGAGGGTATCCTTTATCGCCTCAGTGGATGAGGACGGATACCCGAACATGAAGGCCATGTTCATGCCCGGCAAGATTGAGGGTGACAACTTCTATTACTCCACTAACACCTCTTCCCTTCGTGCCGGACAATTTATGAAAAATCCCAAAGCAAGCATTTACTTTTATAACAAAGGACGCTTTAAATATGAGGCCGTCATGCTGACCGGCACCGTGGAAGTATTACAGGATCCCCAGATCAAGGAAGAACTCTGGCATCCCCAGGACGTGATGTATTACAAACAGGGCGTCACCGATCCCGACTACTGCGTCCTCAAATTCACCGCCGTGAAAGGCAGACATTACTGCGCCCTGAAAACCCAAAGTTTCCTGATGGCAGATTTAACCTGATATGGTACTTTATCCTACCCATATTTACCGGTAATATAATCCCGTGTCCTCTTATCTGCCGGACGCACAAACAAGCGGGCTGTGGTATCAAATTCCACCATCTCTCCCATCAGGAAAAAGGCTGTGTCGTCTGACACCCTGGCTGCCTGCTGCATGTTATGTGTCACGATAATGATGGTGTATTCTCTTTTCAGCTGACCTATCAGCTCTTCCACTTTCAAGGTGGAGACCGGATCCAGTGCCGAGGTGGGCTCATCCATCAACAGCACCTCCGGCTCCACCGCCAGGGCGCGGGCAATGCAGAGTCTCTGTTTCTGCCCGCCGGAGAGTCCCAGTGCAGGTTTATTCAGCTGATTCTTTACTTCCTCCCAGATAGCCGCCTGCCTCAGACTCCGCTCCACAATCCCATCCAGCTTTTCCTTATTTTTGACACCATGCACTTTGGGTCCATATGCAATATTGTCATAGATGGTCATGGGAAATGGATTTGGCTGCTGAAACACCATCCCTACCCTTTTCCTGAGTCTCGTCACATCCATCCCGGGCCCGTAAATATCCTCTCCGTCCAGATACACTTTCCCTTCCGTCCTAACACAGCCTGTCAATTCATTCATACGGTTTAAGGATTTTAAAAAGGTGGATTTTCCGCAGCCGGAGGGGCCGATCAGCGCCGTTACCGTATGGGAACGGATCCTGATCGTGATATCTTTTAAAGCATGTTTGGCTCCATAATATAAATTTAATTTATCGGTGCTTATCTTGCTCTGCGACATACTGTTCAGTCCTTATCCTCTATCCTCTGCCATCTGTGGTATCCCCCAATTTAATTGACAAAAGCCTGGTGAGCAGATTCATGCAAAATACCAGGCAGAGCAGCACAGCCGCAATACCAAATGCTATATCATACTGCGCCCTTTCCATACTCAGATACAACTGTATCGTGAGCGTACCCCCGGACTCCATAATCTTATGAAACCACCCGCCCAAAGACCTGGGCAGAAAATACCCGCTTCCCGCCGTGAATAACAG
>CAYUKT010000451.1:0-2042 GCA_964445285.1 uncultured Bacteroides sp.
TTTCCTCAATCCTGTAGGTATCACACTCTCTTTTCAGGGAAAGCAGTTCCCTGTTGCATTTATCCAAGTTACCAACGATCCGTTCATCGTACGCCTTGACCGTCCTCTTCAGTTCCAGGAAATCCTCCTTGCGAAGAGTGGCGCTATACATATCTCTTCCCCGCTCCACCAGGTTGTGGGCCTCATCAATCAGGAAAATATATTCACCCCGGATTCCCTCGGAAAAGAACCGCCGCAGATAGACATGGGGATCAAACACATAATTGTAGTCGCAGATCACGGCATCAGAAAACAGACTCATATCCAGACACATTTCAAAGGGGCAGACCTGATGTTTCTCGGCATACTCCTCTATCTTTTCTCTGGTATAACTGTCTTCATGTGTCAGCAGGTCAAACATGGCCTCATTGATCCTGTCATAATGTCCTTTGGCAAAAGGACAGTACACCGGATTGCACTCGGCCTCTTCCATGAAACAAATCTTGTCCCTGGCTGTCAGGATCACACTCTTTAGTTTAAGCCCCCGTTCTCTTAACAGGGCAAACGTATCATCCGCCACCGTCCGGGTAATGGTCTTGGCTGTGAGATAAAATACCTTTTCACACAGTTCTTCCCCCATGGCCTTCAATGCCGGAAAAACTGTGGAAATCGTCTTGCCCACGCCCGTGGGCGCTTCTATGAAAAGTTTCCGCTTATGATAAATCGTCTGGTAGACATAGGTTGCCAGCTCCTTCTGTCCCTCCCTGTAAGAAAAGGGAAAGGTCATCTGCCTGATGGACTCCTGTCTGGCCTTCTGCCACGCGAAGCTGTAATCCGCCCACTTGCGGTACTGTTCCATAAGATCCTGAAACCAAGCCTCCAGTTCGTCATAAGTGTAATCATAATGAAAATACCGGATTTCCTCAGTTTCCATATGACAGTAGGTCATACGTACCCGTATATTTGTAAGCTTCTGCTGCCCTGCATGGATATAGGCATAACATTTGGCCTGTGCCAGATGCACCGGCACCGGTCCCTTCATCTTTTTCAAATCCTGAAAAGTTCCTTTGATCTCATCGATAGTGACCCTGACTTGCTGTGCCTTCTCCGTAATGATCCCATCGGCACGCCCTTCCACCACAATCTCATATTCCCCCGCATCATACACATAGCGAAGAGACACCTCTGCCTGATACTCCGGCCCCATACGCCGCTGTATCATACGATGGATGCGGCCTCCCTCCTGCATGGCATTATCGGAAGACACCGTTCTTCGATTGTCTATATTACCGGAGCGCAGGATGAATTCCACCAAACGCCGCACAGAGATACGTACTTCCATCAAATATTCCTTCCCCTTTATCCTGAATCCCCAAATCAATACCGCCGGTTTAGTCAGCAGACTGCCGTATCAGCAGACTCGTAAGACTTCGTCTTACGAGTTCGCGTTGCTCGTCATGAACTGTCAGAGTCAGTCTTGCATGCCAGCATGCAGACTGGCTCGCCTCTCTAAACTTCTCTTCTGGCCTACCGTATCAGCAGACTCGTAAGGCTTCGTCTTACGAGTTCGCGTTGCTCGTCATGAACTGTCAGAGTCAGTCTTGCATGCCAGCATGCAGACTGGCTCTGACAGTTCATGACTCTGCTGATGCGCGCAAAAAACTCCCTACGTAAGATATTACGCTATCTTACATAGGGAGTCAATGTGACACGTTCCTGCACCAATCTATACTGCTACCGCAAACTGTTTGAGATAATTCTCAAAGTCTGCATCGTAGCCGTTATACGCAACGGTTAAAATCTGATTGAAATTAAGTCCCAACACGCCAATAATGGACTTGGCATCCACGATGTAGCGGTTGTAGGAGATATCCACATCAAATGCGCATTTGCTGGCTGCAGATACGAAGTTTCTCACTTCGTTTGGTCTCAATTTGATCTTGTGTTGCATAATTTCACCTTCCTTTTCCACTTATGTATGCAAAAGGCACACATAGAAAAAACGTTTTCAGTCTCCTCATTGGAGTAAATTATACACGATTATTTCCTTTTGTAAAGCGGGA
>CAYUKT010000452.1:0-2038 GCA_964445285.1 uncultured Bacteroides sp.
AACCACAATCGTATACACAATCTCCGGCAGGATAATGTGCCGAAGGTAATAAATAAAATCAAATCTGCTCCGCAGAAGAAACAGGATCACATAACATATCAAACCATAAAAAAAATCACTGCATAAGATCAGCGCCACTGGCAGTTTGATATCCTGCGGATAAAAAATAGCGGAAAACTTACCGTTCATATAACCGATGTACATATATAACAGCGCATAATAACCAATGACGCTGGCGAAAAAGATATCCACCAAAATCCCGCAGAAAAATCCGATCACAAGCCCGGTCTTCTCTCCCCGCATAAATCCGAAAGACGCCGTCAGGACGATCAGCAGATTCGGCACGATACCGCCGAAAGCCAGGAACCGGAACACGGTGCACTGCAGCAGAAAACATATTAAAATAAGGATTGCCGTGATAATACCGCGTTTCATATCTTCCTCCCGATCCTTTTATCATCAAGACCGCTTATTCCTCTGTCACGGTCTGTTTTAACTGCATGATAACCAACACTTCTTCCAAATGTTCAAAATCCACTGCCGGCGTGATATAGCCGGATTTCGTGAGATTATTGGCATCCGGATTGATGGTGTTGATGTATCCTATCAATATGCCTGGCAGGAATTTGTCGCTGATATTGGATGTGACGATCTTATCACCCTCCACCACCACATTATCGCTGTCGATCAGCTGTCCAAATTCGATGACACCGGAGTTATAAAGTTTCAGATTGCCGGAGACGACCAGATTATCGGAACTGGAAAGCACCATGGCGCTGACATTGGAATCATCGGCGATAATGGATTTCACCTTCGCCCAATTGGGACCTACGGCCACCACACGCCCCACCAGGCCGCTTCCTGCCATCACATTCATATCCACGGCAACTCCATTCTTAGCGCCTTTATTGATCACAAAAGAATAAAACCAGTTGCCCGAGTCTTTGGCAATGATGCGGGCTCCTGTCTTTTCATATTCGTCATACTGATTATCCAGATTATAGAGCTGCCGCAGATTCGTTAACTCATAGCGGTCCTGCTGTAGTCTGGTATTCTCGATGGTCAGCTCATCCACCTGGCTTCTTAACAACTCATTTTCCGTGATCAGATCCCGGATACTGGCCAGCTCATCAGACCGGCCCGACAGCCAGCTACCCACCACGCTGATGCCCTCCTCAAAGGGCACCACCGTGTAACCTGCCACCGCGCTGAGCGGCCCGCTGAACACCGTGGTATTAAATGTAAGCAGCACCATGCCGGTGCAGAGGATTGTTAAAATAAAAAGGAGATATTTACTTGGTAATGTAAATTTTTCTCCTTTTTTCTTGACGATTGGACTCATTTACTCATTCCTTCTATTGCATACGCTACCGATTTATAATTATCCTCTTTGATGATCGTTGCAAGCCCAAGCGCCACGCTGGTCACAGGATTTTCAGAGACATTTACCTGGAGTCCTGTTCCCTTGCTCATAAGCTGGGCCAGCTTGCTGACCTGGGATGCACCGCCGGTCAGATAGATACCGTGGCGGTAGATATCTGCCGCCAATTCCGGGGGCGTACGTTCCAGGATCACCTTGATATTATCAATGATCGTATTAAAATGTTCGACCAAACACTCATCCACCAATGCCGTGGGGATCTCACGTTCTACCGGCAGTCCCGTCACGATATCACGTCCGTATACAATAGCGCCCACTCGCTGGTCTTCCAAATCTAACAGGGAAGTCTTCACCACTTCCGCCGTCTTGCCGCCGATGATCAGACTGTATTCCCGGCGCACCGCCGCCTTGATCGCTTCATCAAACTTACGGCCGCCCACCTTGATCAGCCGGCTTAAGACAATACCGCCCAGGGAAAGAATGGAAATCTCCGTAGTGTCAAAGCCCACATTGACCACCAGGACACCTTGGGAATTCTTGACATCTATCCCCAGACCAAGTCCGTCCGCTACGGCCTTATCTACCATCATGACCTTTTTGGCTTTCACATTGGATTCCTTGATCAGATCCTTAAACGCACGCTTCTCCACCTCTGTC
>CAYUKT010000453.1:0-2036 GCA_964445285.1 uncultured Bacteroides sp.
CGGGAGGCGCCCCGATCAGTCTGGATACCGAGTATTTCTCCATATATTCACTCATATCGATACGCACCATATTGTTCTCATCATCAAACAAAGATGCCGCCAGAGCCTTAGCCAGTTCCGTTTTACCCACGCCGGTAGGCCCCAGGAACAGAAAAGATCCAATAGGTTTGGTTGGGTCCTTGATCCCTGCTTTGGAACGGATGATGGCTTCCGTCACCTTGGTCACACCCTCATCCTGCCCGATCACCCGCTTATGCAACTCATCATCCAGGTGCAGCGTCTTATTACGCTCACTTTCCGTCAGCTTTGAGACTGGTATCCCTGTCCAACGGGAAATGATCTTGGCAATCTCCTCATCGGACACACTCTCATGCACCAGCGATAGATCCTTTTTGCTGACCTGCTCCTCCTCTATCTCCAGCTGCTGTTTCAGGGAAGGCAGCTTACCATAGCTTAATTCCGCAGCCTTTTCGTAATCACCGTCACGCTGGGCAATCTGGATCTGGCTGTTGACTTCGTCAATCTCTTCCCGGATCTTGGAGAGTTTTTCCACAGAAGCCTTTTCATTCTCCCACTGCGCCATGCGGTTTTTCAATTCCTCTTTCCACTCCGCCAGTTCCCGCTGCAGATTGGTAAGACGCTCCCTGCTTAAGTTATCATCCTCTTTCTTCAGGGCAGTCTCTTCAATCTCCATCTGCATCACCTTACGCTTTAACTCATCCAATTCCGTGGGCATGGAATCCAGTTCCGTCTTGATCAGCGCACAGGCTTCGTCTACCAGGTCGATAGCCTTATCCGGCAGGAACCTGTCTGAAATATAGCGGTTTGACAGCACTGCCGCACTGACCAGAGCATTGTCCATAATCTTGACCCCATGGAAGACCTCGTAACGCTCCTTCAACCCACGCAGGATGGATATGGTATCCTCTACGGTCGGCTCTTCCACCATCACCGGCTGGAAACGCCGCTCCAGAGCCGCATCTTTCTCGATATACTGCCGGTATTCATCCAGCGTGGTGGCGCCGATACAGTGCAGCTCTCCTCTCGCAAGCATGGGCTTAAGCATATTGCCTGCATCCATGGCGCCGTCCGTCTTGCCTGCACCCACGATCGTATGCAGTTCATCTATAAAAAGAATGATCTGCCCGTCACTGTTTTTTACATCATCCAGTACGGCTTTCAGACGTTCCTCAAACTCGCCCCTGTATTTGGCGCCGGCCACCAGCGCTCCCATATCCAGGGCAAAAATCTTCTTATCCTTAAGGCCCTCCGGCACATCGCCCCTGACGATACGCTGTGCCAATCCTTCCGCCACAGCCGTCTTACCCACGCCCGGTTCGCCAATCAGCACCGGATTGTTTTTGGTTTTACGGGAAAGAATCCTAATTACATTTCGGATCTCATTATCTCTGCCGATCACCGGATCCAGCTTCTGGCTCCTCGCCTTTTCCACCAGATCCTGCCCGTACTTCTCCAGCGTATCATAAGTGGCCTCCGGATTATCCGAAGTCACCCGCTGATTACCCCGCACCGTAGACAGCGCCTGCAGGAAACGCTCCCTGGTGATACCGAACTCCCGGAATATCTCCTTGATCTCCTTATTCGGGTGTTTCAGCATAGCCAGGAAAAGATGCTCCACTGACACATACTCATCGCCAAGCATCCTGGCCTCATCCTCTGCATTGATCAGGGCTTTGTTTAAATCCTGACCAATATAAATCTGCCCACCCTGTACCTTCGTGCGCTTGCTAAGCCCCTGTTCTACACGGTTTAAGAAGTATTCTTTCTGTATTTCCATCTTTTCGATCAGTTTTAAAATCAGACTGTCATCAATGGTCAGCAGGCTGTACAGTAAATGTTCCTGCTCAATTTCCTGATTGCCATATTCATATGCCAGTTTTTCACACTGTTCTACGGCCTGTATGGATTTCTGGGTAAATTTCGTTAAATTCATAACATTCTCCCCTTTCTGTTCTACTGTTACTATCACAATACAACGGATTGTTAGCACTGTCAATAGGTGAGTGCTAATTATT
>CAYUKT010000454.1:0-2032 GCA_964445285.1 uncultured Bacteroides sp.
AGTGATCGGTCCTTCCGGTTCCGGCAAGAGTACTTTCCTAAGATGTTTAAATCTGCTGGAGACAGCTACCGAGGGCGAGATTTATGTGGACGATGAGCTGATCACAGCGCCGAAGGTGGATGTGAACCGGGTGCGCCAGAAGATGGGAATGGTGTTTCAGCAGTTTAATCTGTTTCCCCATTTGACCATCATGGAGAACATTACCCTGGCGCCGGTGCTCTTAAAGAAGATGACGAAGGAAGAGGCTGTAAAGCGCGGTCAGGAACTCTTAGAACGCGTCAACCTGGCGGAGAAGGCGGCCGCCTATCCCGCACAGCTTTCCGGCGGACAGAAACAGCGTGTGGCCATTGCCAGGGCGCTGGCGATGGATCCGGAGATCATGCTTTTCGATGAGCCTACATCGGCCCTGGATCCGGAAATGGTCGGTGAGGTGCTGGATGTTATGAAAGACCTGGCCAAGTCCGGTATGACCATGGTGATCGTTACCCACGAGATGGGGTTTGCCAGGGAAGTGGCTTCCAGGGTGCTGTTTATCGATCAGGGCGTGATCATGGAGAGCGGCACGCCGGAGGAGATCTTCGGCAATCCCCAGAATGAGAGGACGAAAAATTTCCTGAGTAAGGTGCTTTAAAATCTGAGTATTATGCCGACAATTATATGATGAAAACGGATGTCGGTCTGTAATACAGAATGTGGCGGCAGGATAGGGGGTTTGCTTTTTGAAATCAAATATCCTGAATCCCACCAAAATTTCAGAGGAGGATAAGATTATGAAAAAAGTAACAAAAGTAATGGCACTTGCAGCGGCAATGGTAATGCTGGCAGGTACACTGACAGCCTGTGGCGGTTCTGGCAAAGGCGGAAAGATCACTTTCGGTACCAATGCGGAATTTCCGCCGTTTGAGTTTGTGGCGTCACAGGGCGTGATCGATCAGTATGACGGTATCGATATGGCTATCGCTAAGAATATTGCAGAGCAGAACGGCATGACAGCGGCGATCGAGAATATGGAGTTCGACTCCCTCTTAGTGGCATTGCAGAATGGTCAGATCGATGCAGTTATCGCAGGTATGACAGCTACAGACGAGAGAAGAGAGACCGTGGACTTCTCTACCACATACTATACGGCGACACAGGTTATGATCGTGAAAGAGGATTCTGATATTGCGACAGCAGCCGATATGGCGGATAAGAAGATCTGCGTGGTGCAGGGTTACACCGGTGAGATCTGCGTTCAGGATATGGGTTACCCTTATGAGGCGTTCAAAAAGGGCACAGAGGCAGTTATGGAGCTGGTGAACGGCAAGTGTGACGTGGTCGTGATCGATTCCGCTACCGCCCAGAAATATGTGAGCGACAATGAGGGCTTAAAGATTGTGGAAGACGCCAGCGCTTTCGAGTCCGAAGAGTATGCGATCGCGGTGCAGAAGGGTAACACCGAATTGCTTGAGAAGATCAATAAATCTATTGAGGTGATGTTAGCTGACGGCACTATCAATGAGCTGGCAGTGAAGTATACAGAGGCTGTTTCCGGGGAGTAAGCTCTAGGAGTACAGCTGCGGTATATCAGTGCACCAAACGCAGGCTTTCCCTGGTGGGTAGATGCCGGGGAAAGCCTGTTTCTGTAATTTGTCTAAATAAGATTTGCCAGCAGGCATTGAAGGCGGGCAAAGTTTTCTATTACATGTTCTATTATCATAGGGTGGGGATACATTTATGTATGTCTTGTCACCACTGTATCACATTTATTTCCACGAGTAATGAGCCAAATGATAGCTTGCAGAAAGTTGACTATTTTGTGAATGTTGTTTGCTTTACAGGTAATTTGGAATTATAATGGATGAAAATTAATGCAGCGTTGGGAGAAGTTTATGGAAATAAATCAACTGGGAGACTGTTGCATTTATTCCCCGTTTCGTCAAAGAACATAAGGAAAAACACGGATATAGCGCATTTACATGGGCCTTTTGGTTCCCTAGGCAAATAGCCATGTGCGAATTCAGGATAGGCGAGTATGAATATGAATTACTGG
>CAYUKT010000455.1:0-2030 GCA_964445285.1 uncultured Bacteroides sp.
ACAGAGTACATGACAAGCTATCGTCTGCAGATGGCCTGTCAAATGTTGGCAAGGGGGCAGGAATCGGTTACGGTTATCAGTCATGCCTGTGGGTTAGGGAGCAGCAGTTATTTTGGAAAGGTGTTAAAATGGAGTTAAACAGACAAATTGCCGAATCAGCGTTAAAGGAAGCATCGGAGTCAAATCCGGGAGCATGGATCGATCATTCCCGGTATGTGGCCAAGGCCTGTGAAAATATCGCACAGCACTGCAGGCATTTATCTGCAGAGCAGGCCTATTTGTTCGGATTATTACATGATATTGGGCGCTATGCCGGGGTGAGTTCAGAAAAGCATCTCATAGATGGTTATCGTTACTGTATGGAACGGGGATGGGAAAAAGCAGCACAGATTTGTATTTCCCACGCTTTTATGATACAGGATATAGATACTTCTATTGGCGAATTTGACGTAAGCCGGGATGATTACCTGTTTATGAAAGACTTCGTAGCGAATGCGGTCTATGATGATTATGATCGTTTGGTACAGTTGTGTGACTCTTTGGCATTGCCGACAGGTTTTTGCCTTTTGGAAAAGAGATTTGTAGATGTGACGATACGGTATGGGGTTCATTCGTGCACAATAGACAGATGGAAAAAGATTTTGGAGATTAAGGCATCGTTTGAAAAGCAGATGGGCTGTTCTATTTATACTCTGCTTCCGGGTGTTGTTGAAAACAGTTTTTGCTAGGGAACTAACGAAGAGGAGAGATTTTATAATGAGCATGGATCATATAAAGATTATCTTTTTTGATATCGATGGGACATTGATCGATATCAACAGGAGGCAGATCACCGGGAAAATGCTGGAAACTTTGATTTGCTTAAAGGAAAGAGGCATTATCCTTTGTCTTGCAACGGGAAGAGGCCCAATGACGCTGCCTCATTTTGATGGATGGGAAGCTGATGCGTTTCTTACCTTTAATGGTTCCTATTGTTATAACAGGCAGCAGGTTATTTATCAAAATCCTATTTCCAAAGAAGATGTAAAGAGGATCATCAAAAATGCCGCTTCGATCAACAGGCCTGTATCGGTTGCCGCAACGGATCGATTGGTTGCGAACGGAACGGATGAGGATCTGACGGAATATTTTTCTATTGCCAAACTGAAGGTGGATGTCTCTGACGATTTTGAAGATGTGGTCGATCATAAGGAGATATATCAGATCATGTCAGGAGGGTGTGAAAGTGAATACCCGGCATTTTTACAAGGAGTCAGCCGTGCTAAGGTTGCGGCCTGGTGGGACAGGGCGTTAGATATCGTTCCCGCAGACAGCGGGAAAGGAGCGGGCGTTAATAAGATACTGGAATATTATCATTTGGATAAGTCCGAAGCGCTGGCGTTTGGAGACGGCAACAATGATATCGAGATGTTTCAGGCTGTGGGTACGGGTGTTGCCATGGAGAATGCATCAGATTCATTAAAGGCCGTGGCGGATGATACATGCGGCCATGTAGCGGAGGATGGAATCTGTCATTATTGTATGGCGCATAGATTAATATAAAAACGGGGACTTATTAAGCCCCCGCACCTACCATATAAGTCATAAAATCGTAACTGTCCTGCTGATCTGTCAGGAAAAGTTCTAACCAAAACTCCCTGGGATTGATCATATAAAGCATCTGCAGGGCCTCTTCATTGTGTTTCAGGTCACAGAGCGTCTGGTTGGGAAGTTCCAGATAGACGTTTCCGTGGCTGTTTTTAACCATTCCGATAAATTTTTCAACGTTTGCCATTTTTCTGATATTGATTTTGTACATAAATTTCGCTCCTTTCCATGAAGATTGGTGCACGCTCCCGGCGGCATGATATTGACTTCATTCACTAAGTTTTATTTCTTTGTTCTTTTCTTTTCTCTCATCTTGTGATATGATTATATCATCATTAATAGAATATATATTAGAAATAAACAGCCAATTTATATGATTATATTATCAAAAAAGAAAATTTACGCTTAATTCGGCTAAACGATGCAGAGAGAAATTAAGATAG
>CAYUKT010000456.1:0-2011 GCA_964445285.1 uncultured Bacteroides sp.
TCTTGCCATTCATCATATCATTTCCGGTATCACTTTTCAATTTATTTTTATCCGAAATCTAAATTTATCGTTTTACCTCCGCCACGCTTTTCCCATCCTCTTGCCTCCTCCTCTCACACCCCGCCACGTTTTCCCTTGAAAAAACAATGTTTTCATGTATAATGGTATGAGTAACCAAAGGCTGAAAATTAAGAAAATATGAGGTTTCAACATGATACAGGCTAATAATGTAACATTACGCGTAGGCAAGAAAGCGCTCTTTGAAGATGTAAACATCAAATTCACGGAAGGCAACTGTTATGGACTGATCGGTGCCAATGGCGCCGGCAAATCCACTTTCCTGAAAATCCTCTCCGGTGCCCTGGATACCACCAACGGCGATGTGTCCATCACGCCGGGACAGCGTCTGTCTGTCTTAGAGCAGGATCATTTCAAGTATGACGCCTATCCTGTCATGGATACAGTAATTATGGGCAACGAGCGTCTCTACCAGATCATGAAGGAGAAGGACGCCATCTACGCCAAGGAAGATTTCAGCGATGAAGATGGTATCCGCGCCAGTGAACTGGAAGCAGAGTTTGCAGAGATGGACGGCTGGGATGCCGAGACCAATGCGGCCATGCTCCTAAATGGTCTCGGCATCGAGACAGACCTGCATTACAGCATGATGGGAGATTTAAACGGTAACGAAAAAGTCAAGGTATTGTTGGCCAAAGCACTCTTTGGCAACCCTGATATCCTGCTTCTTGACGAGCCCACCAACCATCTGGATTTAGACGCCATCGCCTGGCTGGAGGACTTTTTGATCGACTTTGAGAACACGGTCATCGTGGTCTCCCACGACCGTTATTTTCTGAACAAAGTCTGCACCCAGATCGCAGACATCGACTACGGCAAGATTCAGCTCTATGCGGGCAACTACGATTTCTGGTATGAATCCAGTCAGTTGATCATCAAACAGCGTAAGGAAGCCAACAAGAAGAAAGAAGAGCAGATCAAGGAACTGCAGGAGTTCATCTCCCGTTTCTCTGCCAATGCTTCCAAATCAAAACAGGCTACTTCCAGAAAACGTGCCCTGGAAAAGATTGAGCTGGATGACATTCGTCCTTCCAGCCGTAAATACCCTTACATTGATTTCAGGCCGGAACGCGAGATCGGTAATGAGGTGCTGACTGTTGAAGGGCTTTCCAAAACCATCAATGGGGAAAAGGTACTGGACAACATTTCCTTTATTGTGGGACATGACGATAAGATCGCATTGGTGGGAGGCAATGAACTTGCGAAAACCACTTTGTTTAAAATCCTGACAGGCGAGATGGAACCCGATGAGGGCACCTATAAATGGGGCGTCACCACTTCCCAGGCTTATTTCCCGAAGGACAATACCGCGGAATTTGACAATGACTACACCATCACTGACTGGCTCATGGGCTATTCCCCTGTGAAGGACGTGACCTATGTCCGCGGTTTTCTGGGGCGCATGCTCTTCGCCGGGGAAGACGGCGTCAAAAAAGTAAAAGTCTTATCCGGTGGCGAGAAGGTCCGCTGTCTGCTCTCCAAGATGATGATCAGCGGCGCCAACTGCCTGCTCTTCGATGAACCTACCAACCATCTGGATATGGAAGCTATCACCGCATTAAACGAGGGCATGAAGAAATTCAAGGGTGTGGAGCTGTTCTCCTGTCATGACCATCAGGTGGTGCAGACCACAGCCAACCGCATCATGGAAATCCTGCCGGACGGCACGTTGATCGATAAGATCACCACCTACGATGAATATCTGGCAAACGATGAAATGGCGAGAAAACGTACTGTCTATACCAGCACTGCCAGCGAAGAAGAGGACGATTGACCATGAGACCTGTCGACCTGCATACCCATACCTGCAAATCAGACGGCAGTCTTACCCCCACCCAGCTGGTGGATTATGCCAGGGAAAAAGGACTTGCCGCCGTGGCCATCACGGACCACGATACCACGGACGGCCTGGACGAAGCCCTCTCCTATGCGG
>CAYUKT010000457.1:0-2008 GCA_964445285.1 uncultured Bacteroides sp.
TGGGGATAAGGAGAACGCTAATACGGACAGCGCCCTTGTATCTACCAAGCGCAGTCTGATTTTTAATCAGTTTAACAAGGAATTGTATCAGAAGTTCTTTATGACCACGGAGGAGATTCAAGCCTGCCGTGACGGTTATATTTATGTACATGATATGTCTGCCAGAAGGGATACCATGAACTGTTGTCTTTTCAATGTGGCCGAAGTGTTGAGCGGCGGGTTCGAGATGGGAAACATCTGGTATAATGAACCCAAAACGCTGGACGTAGCGTTCGATGTCATAGGAGATATCGTTTTGAGCGCGGCCAGTCAGCAGTATGGCGGTTTTACGGTGCCTGAGGTAGATAAGATCTTAGAGCCCTATGCGGAAAAATCCTATAAGAGAAATATCGAGAAATACACGAAACTCGGAGTGGATAAGGAGACTGCAGAGGCACAGTCCATGGCGGATGTGAAAAAGGAGTTTGAGCAGGGATTCCAGGGCTGGGAGTATAAATTTAATACGGTGGCCAGCAGCCGGGGTGACTATCCTTTTATCACAGTAACGGCAGGTATCGGTACCGGAAAATTTGCAAAACTGGCAACGATCACCATGTTAAATGTGCGCCGCAAAGGACAGGGTAAGGAAAACTGCAAAAAACCGGTGCTGTTCCCGAAGATTGTGTTCCTTTATGACGAGAACCTGCATGGGCCGGGCAAAGAATTGGAAGATGTGTTTGAAGCGGGTGTGAAGTGCTCCGCCAAGACCATGTATCCTGACTGGCTCAGCCTTACCGGTAAGGGTTATATTGCCAGCATGTACAAGCAGTATGGCAAAGTAATCTCTCCCATGGGCTGTCGTGCCTTTCTTTCTCCCTGGTATGAGCGGGGCGGTATGCATCCTGCGGACGAAGAGGATTCCCCTATCTTTGTTGGAAGATTTAATGTAGGTGCAGTATCTTTGCATCTGCCGATGATCTTGGCCAAGTCCAGACAGGAGAGCAGGGATTTCTATGAGGTGCTGGATTATTACCTGAATCTGATCAGACAGCTGCATATCAGGACCTATGCGTATCTGGGAGAAATGCGGGCCTCCACAAATCCGCTTGCTTATTGTGAGGGCGGTTTCCTGGGCGGTCATCTGCAGCTGCATGATAAGATCAAACCGATCCTCAAATCGGCAACTGCAAGTTTTGGTATCACAGCCTTTAATGAACTGCAGGAGCTGTACAATGGCAAATCCCTTGTGGAAGATGGTGCGTTTGCACTGGAGGTACTGGAACATATTAACAATAAGATTACGGAATTTAAAGAAGAAGATGGACATCTGTATGCGATTTATGGAACGCCGGCGGAGAATCTCTGTGGTCTGCAGGTCAAACAGTTCCGGGCGAAATACGGTATCATAGAAGGGGTTTCCGACAGGGAGTATGTTTCCAACAGTTTCCATTGTCATGTGACGGAAGACATTACCCCTATTGAGAAACAGGATTTGGAGTATCGTTTCTGGGAGATGGCAAACGGCGGTAAGATACAGTATGTCAAATATCCGATTGACTATAACATGGAGGCCATCAAGACATTGATCAGACGCGCTATGGACATGGGCTTTTATGAGGGCGTAAACCTATCCCTGGCTTACTGTGACGATTGCGGTCACCAAGAATTGGAGATGGATGTCTGCCCCGTATGCGGCAGTCGTAACCTTACTAAGATTGATCGTATGAATGGCTACCTGGCCTACTCCCGTGTCCACGGCGACACAAGGCTCAGTGATGCCAAAATGGCAGAGATTGCAGAAAGGAAAAGTATGTGAAAACAGCGAGCCGGAAACACAGAGCCCCTGTTCACAGGAGGCTCTGTGCTTACGGCGAGCGTCCATCATGAACGAAGGCGAAGCCGTAGTGAATGATGCTCTGCATGAAATGCAGAGGTTTTCACGGAGCGGGGAAACAGAGCCCCTGTTCATAGGAGGCTCTGCATGAAATGCAGAGGTTTTCACGAGAGGAAAATATATTTTATGAGATAT
>CAYUKT010000458.1:0-1968 GCA_964445285.1 uncultured Bacteroides sp.
AATACAATGAGTGTAAATGGGATCACATCAGCAGGCATAATCCCAGGGTATGAGCTGGGAAAGGCACAGAAATACCAGCAGGAAAGAAAATCGGATTTTGGGCAGGCAGTGAAAGCATCTGAGGAAAAAGCCAAAGATTCAACAGACGGAATGGATTATGCCGAAAAAGCTTTCGAAACAGTAGGTCCTAATGCCCCGGAAAGTGTAAAAAAGGCATGGATGGAAGCGGCCAGGGAAGTGGGTGCTAATGGACTTGGGGTAAAGTCTAACGGGATGCTTGGCCACATTTCTCAGATGATGGTGCAGCGGCTGACAAACCAGATGCAGGGGAAGCCGAATCCGGATGATATCTTAGGAAGCAGTGTGTCATCCGCCATTGCCGCAGTCAGAAAAGCCATTTATGATATGGATAATCCGCTTCGGCCCAAGGGTGCCCAAAGTATTGAGGTGCAGAGGCTTAAGATGCAGGAGAGGCAGTTTTATCAGACTTTACTTAGTAAATTGCAATGTTTGGGATAAACGAAAGCCAAGAAATATTCCATTGAGAGAAAATCCACTTCGTGTTAAAATAGGATTTATAAAACGGAACATAAGGAGGTTTCTATGGGATATCAGGAGGCATATGACAAACTGGAAAAATACGGGCAGCTGCACGTATTGAAATATTATGAGGAACTTAGTAAGGAAGAGCAGGAGACGCTGCTTTGTCAGATAGAACAGACAGACTTTGAAGTGCTGTCTCTTTGTCAGAAGAGAGAAATCCTCAATCCCCGTGGAAAGATTGCGCCCATCGGTGTGATGCAGCTTCCGGAGATCGCGGAAAAGAGAGAAGAGTATACAAAAATCGGTCTTGATGCGATACGGGCCGGCAAAGTGGGAGCGGTGCTCCTTGCTGGCGGTATGGGTACAAGGCTTGGTTCTGATGCACCCAAAGGCGTATACAATATCGGGTTGACGAAAGAGGTCTTTATCTTTCAGCGCCTGATTGAAAATCTGTTGGAAGTGGTGCATCAGGCAGAAGCATGGATCCCGCTCTACGTCATGACCAGTGATAAGAATCATGAGACAACGACAGCTTTTTTTAAGGAAAAAGAGTATTTTGGCTACAATGCAGATTATGTGACCTTTTTCATGCAGGATATGGCGCCGGCGTCTGATTATGACGGCAAGGTCTATATGGAGGCAAAAAATAAGATATCCACGTCTCCTAATGGTAACGGCGGGTGGTTTCTCTCCATGATGAAGTGGGGAGTTGTGGATAAGATTCGTGAGACCGGTGTGGAATGGCTGAATGTATTTGCCGTGGACAATGTGCTGCAGCGTATTGCAGATCCTTGCTTTGTGGGCGCCACGATAGCCACGGACAGCGCTGTGGGAGCCAAGGTGGTTAAGAAGAATGCGCCGGATGAAAAGGTGGGAGCCATGTGTTTAGAGGATGGAAGACCCTCTATCGTGGAATACTATGATATGACGGAAGAACTGATGGCGGCGAAGGATGAAAACGGGGAGCCGGCCTATAATTTTGGTGTGATCTTGAACTATCTGTTCCGGGAAAAGGATCTGGAGGAGATTGTGGCCAGAAAGCTGCCTCTTCATATTGTGGAGAAGAAGATTCCTTATCTGGATGAAAAAGGTGAACTGGTAAAACCGGAATCACCTAACGGTTACAAGTTTGAGCAGCTGGTTCTGGATATGATCCATGAGTTGGATTCCTGCCTGCCCTATGAAGTGGTCAGGAATAAAGAGTTTGCGCCCATCAAAAATAAAACAGGGGTGGATTCGGTGGAGAGCGCCAGGGAGTTATGTAAGGAAAACGGCATTGTACTCTAACCTGAAATAACATTTTGACAGGTTTGAATAACATTACAATATTGAATTTTATGTATGAAACGTTGTACACTTGGGATAAGTTAAGAAGGTAAGAGGTTGCCGGCTATTGTGTGTTCGGTAACATAAATCACATTTCCC
>CAYUKT010000459.1:0-1967 GCA_964445285.1 uncultured Bacteroides sp.
TAAAATACTGCTGATAGATACGCAGCAGATTACCAGCCTCGTCAGAATCGTCCGGATACAGGAATAGGGTCAGGTTCTTCTCAATATCTTCCTTATCAAAATCAATTCCCTCTTTCACTAATCCTTCATCCAGGCTCTCAACGTCAAACAGTCTCAGTTTATTAACACCATTGTCATATCCGATCACATCGATATCATAAAGCCTTGATGTAACCTTTTTCTTACCAAAAGACACCTCAAAGGTAGTGTCAGTTTTGGTAAGCCAGGACTGGTCTTCGATCCAGTCGTTCTTTTCGGCCGTCTGCAGTCTATCCTTAAACACCTGCTTGAAAAGCCCAAAGTGGTAATTAAGGCCGATGCCCTCACCCGGCAGTCCGAGAGATGCGATGGAATCCAGGAAGCATGCCGCCAGACGTCCCAGTCCGCCGTTTCCCAAGGAAGGTTCCGGCTCGATCTCCTCGATCGCGGAGAGCTGCTTGCCATTCTTTATAAGAATCTTCTCCAAACTGTCATAAACGCCCAAGTTGATCAAGTTGTTAGACATCAGTCTTCCGATCAGAAATTCTGCGGAGATATAGTAAATCTTTTTCTCTCCCTCGATCGGTTCCGATACTTCCATCAGTCTCTTGGAAAGCTGCAGGATACTGTAATACAGTTCCTCGTTGGTGCAGTCGGCAATTGCCTTGCCGTAACCGCTCTGTGTCTGATGCTCCAGTTCCTTTTCCAGATTCATCACCAGTACGTCTCTTTTCAGGTTGCTTGCCTGTGCCATATGATTCCCTCATTTCTGCGCTGTACTTATGTCTCGGCAGGATCGTGTCCAACAGCGCCCGGACACTGAATCCCGCATATTATGCCAAAATATCCATATATTTTATTCTCGCCAGTTCGTAATCCAGCACGATCTGCTGTCCCTCGCCGCCCTCAAGCAGGCGCTTTAATTCCCTGACAGCCTCCGATGCAATCTTCTTAAAATTCTGCCGCACCGTATTCATCTGCTTGCCCGCATACCCCATCAGGGTGATGCCGTCAAACCCACACACCGGCCGGAAAATATCCATTTCCATCAGCGCCTTCATCGCCCCGATTGCCATCAGATCCGAAGCGCAGACTACGATATCCTTTTTCTTCGCATATTTAAAAGTCAGATTCCTGGCCTGCAGTTCGGAAAATTCTCCGTTTCTTACCAGCAGGGAGATATCCTTCTCCTCTGCAAGCTGTCTGATCCCTTTCAATCTCTCTTCTGTGACATAGCCGTTCTTCTTGCCCGCCAAATAGAGGATGCTCTTTCCCTTATTCTCATAGAGTGTCTTCTTCGCCACATCATACTGAGCCCTGGCCTGATCGATCCACACGGAAGAGGTATTCTCATTTACAAGGGGAACATCCACTGTCACAATCTTAAAAATCCTGGCATCGATCAGTTTCTGCAGCACCTTATCATCCTTCGACATCCCAAAAATGATCAGTCCCGTAATGCTCTGGGACTGTAAATAGCGTATCACCTCTTCCAGACTTTTATTCTTTAACATGGAATAAAATACCGTAATCACATCCAGGTTTAATTCTACCGCCTGGCCGATGGTGCCCGTCATATACTGCATGTTGATCTCATCCACCGCCTGGGATACATTATCCAGATTCATTAAGAGCGCTACCCTGCCTGATTGTTTCGAGGACAGCGCCGCCGCCACCGAGTTGGGTACAAAATTAAGCTCCGCGACCGCTTGATTTACCTTTTTCTTCGTGGCCTCGCTGACATTGGGATAATTATTCAATACCTTGGATACGGTAGAGATCGCCACCCCCGCATGTTTTGCGACATCCTTGATCGATACCATAATGCCTTCCATTCCGAAGACAATCCCTGCTGGGAATAAGCCGGTTGTCTTCTTACACTCCCACCGGTTTTGGAAAATGTTTTCCGGAAATCGTTTTCCATAATTATCATATAACAAAAGAGTGGC
>CAYUKT010000460.1:0-1967 GCA_964445285.1 uncultured Bacteroides sp.
CGTGGAGTAAACCCTGATTAAAAAATTGATATGAGGAAAAACTAAGCAGGTGAGTCGTATAGACTCATCTGTTTTTTGCGCGCATAAGCAGAGTCAGAAAAGGAGGAACAGACGGTCCATGAAACATGATGACGAGATGGTTTTAAGGGAAATTCAGAAAAACACCCAGATGGGTATGACGGCAATCGACACGATTTTAGATAAGATTGACAATGACGATTTCTCTATGACTTTATCCAGACAGTCGCTGCATTATGCGGAACTTCACAACAGGGCGCTGGACAGGATCCTGAGGGAGGAAGGGGAAGGATACCGCCCCAATCAGTTTGGCGATATGATCTTAAAAGGCAGCATTCACGCGAATACCGCATTTAATATCAGCAAAGATCATTTGGCGGAAATGATGATTCAGGGAAGCAACAGAGGCATTACAAGCATGTGGAAAAGCCTAAAGCATAACGGCATGGCAGGTGACGATACCGTGGAACTTGCGAAAGAATTGATGGATTTCGAGGAGAGGAGCATAGAACGCTTAAAGGAATATCTCTAAAAAAACTCTTGTGGATTTTACGGCTGCATACTATAATGATACGTGGTAATGTATACAAGCAAGAAGGAGGACATAAAGGGATGTCATATGTTGATGAGGTTTATGAGTTAGTAGTTGCGAAAAATCCAGCACAGCCCGAGTTCCATCAGGCGGTAAAGGAGGTACTGGAGTCTCTGCGCGTTGTGATCGAGGCAAACGAGGAGGCTTACAGAAAGGATGCCCTTTTAGAGCGTCTGACGGTTCCGGAGAGAATCGTGCAGTTCCGTGTTCCCTGGGTGGATGACAAAGGACAGGTGCAGGTGAATAACGGGTTCCGCGTGCAGTTCAACAGCGCGATCGGTCCTTATAAGGGCGGTTTAAGGTTCCATCCTTCGGTTAATCTGGGTATCATCAAATTCCTGGGCTTTGAGCAGATCTTCAAAAACTCCTTGACCGGACTGCCGATTGGCGGCGGCAAGGGTGGTTCCGATTTTGATCCTAAGGGAAAATCCGACAGAGAAGTAATGGCATTCTGCCAGAGCTTTATGACAGAGCTCTGCAGACATATCGGGGCTGATACGGACGTGCCGGCCGGTGATATCGGTGTGGGCGGCCGTGAGATTGGTTTCATGTTTGGACAATATAAGAGAATCCGTAATTTATATGAGGGTGTGCTGACAGGTAAGGGCCTTACCTACGGTGGTTCCCTGGCAAGAACAGAAGCAACGGGCTATGGGCTGTTATATTTGACAGAGGAAATGTTAAAGTGCAATGGCAAGGACATTGCGGGCAAGACCATCGCAGTATCCGGCGCTGGCAACGTGGCAATTTATGCGATCCAGAAAGCACAGCAGCTGGGTGCGAAACCCGTGACCTGTTCCGACTCCACAGGATGGATCTATGATCCCGATGGTATCGATGTGGCGACCTTAAAAGATGTCAAAGAGGTAAAACGTGCCCGCTTGACAGAATATGCAGCGCAGAGACCTAATGCTGAGTACCATGAGAAAAAGAATGGTGAGCATGGCGTATGGACAGTGAAATGCGATATCGCACTTCCCTGCGCAACGCAGAACGAACTGGATATTGAGGACGCTAAGGCACTGGTGGCAAACGGATGCTTTGCAGTGGCAGAGGGCGCTAACATGCCTACCACCATGGAGGCGACAGAATATCTGCAGAAGAACGGCGTACTGTTCTGCCCGGGCAAGGCTTCCAATGCGGGCGGTGTAGCGACATCTGCACTGGAGATGAGCCAGAACTCCGAGAGATTATCCTGGACATTTGAGGAAGTGGATGCGAAACTGCAGGGCATTATGGTCAATATCTTCCACAGTCTGGATGAGGCTTCCAAGAAATATGGCAAGGAGGGCGATTATGTGGCTGGCGCCAATATCGCAGGCTTCTTGAAAGTGGCTGAGGCAATGAAAGCACAGGG
>CAYUKT010000461.1:0-249 GCA_964445285.1 uncultured Bacteroides sp.
AATGCCGTGCGAACCGTCTCCCAGTTTGCGTCCGTCTGATCTGCGTTGAACTGGTTCAATGCGCTTACCAGAGTCGCACGATACTCATCAACGTTCGGCTGGAAGTTGGTGGCCCAGTTCATCACATAGCAGCCGTCAGATGTGTATTTGTCAGCCGCTGCCAGGAAGCCGTTGGTGGACTCTGCCGCCTGCTTATAAGGCATAACGCCGAAGGTATCCACTAACTTGCGGGAAGCGTCGGGATCCGTC
>CAYUKT010000461.1:259-1576 GCA_964445285.1 uncultured Bacteroides sp.
TTTCTGATCCGCCTCAGAAGCCTTGCTGTTGATTGCCCAGCAGTTCTCTGTACCGCAGTTTAAGCCTGCCTTTTCCTCGCCTGCAACGCCGCAGTAGTAAGGGATCATCGTTGCATTCGGCACATCGTCCTTCACCGCTTCATACTCCCAGGAACCGTTTACAAAGAATGCCGCCTGTCCTGTCTTGAACTCATTCTCCGCATCATGTCCGCCGTTAGCCAGCTCCTTAGGATCTGTCAGGCTGTTGTTGATGCAAAGGTCATACAGATTCTTGAAGTTATCCATGTACTTGCCGGTGATGGTCGCAGGGCACTCCGTCCATGTATTTCCTTCCTGCTCGTAATAATACTCAAGGTTTGCCATATGTCCTGTGAAACGCCAGGAAGAAGAACCATCCATATCGGAGGAGGAGAAAGCGTCAAACCCAAGCTCGCCCGCACGGGAGTGAATGTCTTCCGCCACTGCCTTTAAGCCGTCAAAGTTCTTGATCTCATCCATGGTGTGGCCGGCCTTTTCGATCAGGTCCGGATTCACGATGATGCCGTAGCACTCATAGCAGTAACCGATGGAAACTAACTTCCCTGTCTCGTCATACAGGTTATACGCGTCTGTATTCAGCTCATTGGCAATCGCCGTGCCCTTCAGATCCAGCGCGTAATCTTTCCAGTCTTTTACGCCTGCCGAGTTACCGATGACAAACAGTGTCGGGGGCGCGGACTTATCCATCTCGGAGATCAGTGTCTGTGAATAGGTACCGGAAGCCGCGGTCACTACCTTTACTTCTACGCCGGTCTTTGCCGTGTAATCCGCTGCAACTTCCTGCAATACTTCATCAGACTCCGGTTTGAAGTTCAGCCAGTAAACCGAGCCTTTGCTTTTACCGCCGCCGCAGCCTGTCAGCATGGTAGCTATCATCGCTGCACAAAGCACTGTGCTCAAAATTTTCTTTTTCATTGTCTTACCTCTCCCTTTCCGTTCCTGTATTTTTGGTTGTCGGAAACCTTCTCGGTAACGATTTCGGCATCGTTATCGGTAACGTTTCCAGTTGTTAGGTTAAGTATATAACCTTACCAATCATTTTGCAATAGGATATTTTGTTTTACAATCATTTTTGCTGTTTTAGATAGAAATGGCTCAGACAATTTATGCACTTTTCACAAGCAGCCAGCCCCTGCGCACGCTGTCAAGAGATGGCTGCACCATCCGCCTTATTATTTTGCCATTCGTTTTCCTGCAAAAAGGCAAGAAACTCCTTTTCAGGAAGGGGTTTAGAGAAATAATAGCCCTGAATATAGTCGATTGCCAGCTCCTCCATGG
>CAYUKT010000461.1:1586-1963 GCA_964445285.1 uncultured Bacteroides sp.
GATACTGCTCCTTGGTCTCAATGCCCTCCGACACAATCTTTAATTTCATGCCGTGAATCATCTGCATGGCAGCGTTCAACACATACTTTGCCTTTTCATCCCGGAAAAAAGCCTGACTCATATCACGGTCAAACTTCACGATATTGACGGGCATATCTACAATATAATTCAGATTTGACTGCCCCGTGCCGAAATCATCCAGTGAAAAGTACACGCCGTACTCCATCAGCTTACTCATGTTCTCGAGCAGCGTATTTTTTGCCGCCATGGAAGCGGACTCCGTAATCTCCAGATTGATATATTTGGGATTGATCTGATGTTTTTCCATAATAGCTATGTAATCATCCGCCAGTTCCGGATAACCGCACTGGATGACT
>CAYUKT010000462.1:0-1953 GCA_964445285.1 uncultured Bacteroides sp.
AGAAACTCAAGGTTCTTCTCCCCTACATAGAACCTTCCATGCAAAAGCATCTGGCTATCTACATCAAATATATGGAACTGCAATACACCATGGATTATGTGCGCAAACATCCCTTTCAGCTTTGCGGATGCAGCCTGTCATCCTCGGATAAGCCCGATTTGTGCAAATTATGCAGGGAACTGTGCCTCTATTCCACGCCAGAAGAGATCAGACAGTTAGAACAATTTCAAAATATGATAAAAACTCTGGAAACGGTACAGGAAATGTCACAGACCCTGTCTGCCATGCAGGAAATCTTCCCTGAAATGTCCATGGATTCTCTGTTTGAAAATCCTTTCTCCGGAAGTGACAGTCATGCAGACATGAATTCCGGCAGCACATATAACAATGATGAATCTTCAGCATCATCAGACAGCAGAGAAACCTCCGGCGCCTCACAAGGTTCTCCGATGCTTGATATGCTGATGAACATGCTCACACCGGAACAAAAGGCCATGTATGAAATGTTCCAGAATAATTCCAAACCATAAAAAGGAGTATCCTATGACCAATACCTGGATGAATGATCCCGCGATCGCACATATTGATAAAAACAAACTGGAATTCCTGCAGGCACTGGTATTTGAGAGCCAGTCCATGAAAAAAGAACAGATGCTTCCCTTTCTGATGGCCGTTGCCAAAAGAGGCCAGGATAATCATATCACTTTTACAAACGAAGAAATTGACACGATCATCGATACAATCAAGAAATATTCCACACCGGAAGAACTGGAACGGATTGATAAGATGTTGAAACTGAGAAAAAAATAAATACTATAACTTTCAATGCCGGAGCACCCAGACGGTGGCTCCGGCCATTCATATTGTAGAAAAGTTCTCCATTCATCCGAAGAACAAATTATCTTTGACAATCCCTTATCTTTTTATAGTTTATGAAATATCGGTTGCATTTTATCATAAGTACAAAAACTGTCAAATCCAATGGTCTTTAGCATTTCTTTCGTTTCTCCCATACAGGCGCCTAAATGCTCCGGCTTATGGCTGTCGCTTCCAAGTGTAATGATCCTGCCGCCCAGTTCCCTATAAATTCTCAGAATCTCCCCGGAGGGTGTCGTATCGGACAATCCATATCGATAAGAAGAGGTATTCACCTCTATTCCCTTGCCATTCCGTATCACTTCCTTTAAAATCTCTTCCACATAAGGTTTTACATGATTAAAAGGATAGACGCCCATCTCATCATAGCGTACGATCAAATCCAGATGCCCCAGTACACTGTAATGCTGGTAGCTTTTTACCAGATTCAAAATTTCCTCATAGTAACGCTCATTGTATTCTTTCTGCGTCCTGCCCCGCTGGAAATCCTGCGTCCAGAACTCCTTGTCTTCCACCTGATGGACTGACAGAATAATGAAATCAAAAGGATATCTTCCATACAATGCCTCAAACTGTGGAATCGTATGCATCTGCATGCCAAATTCCATCCCCATCCGGATTGTAATCTGCTCTCCATAACGCTTTCGCAGGGTTCCAATCTGTTCTGCATAGGCCGGATAATCCACATTTGCCATTGGCTCTCCATCCCGGTATACGATCTCTTGCCCGCTGTCCCAGTCTACTTTGATCCCATAATCCACGTGATCGGTAAAGCAGATTTCATCCATTCCCATTCGAATTGCATCTTTCACTACATCTTCCATAGGATAAGTGGAATCATCGCTGAAGTGTGTATGTACATGATAGTCTGCAAACATTTTGAAACCTCACTTTATTATAATCTTTGATATTATATCATTTCCCTGCGGCCGCAAGTTCCTTCTTCGTACACTGCGTTATCTTCCGTATGAACTGTTCGTCCAGTCCCTCTTCTATCATTCTCCTGATAATGTTAAGCTTTTCTTCTCTTTTTCCTTCTTTCCTCCCCTCTTTCTCGCCTTCTATTTTCCCCTCTTT
>CAYUKT010000463.1:0-1950 GCA_964445285.1 uncultured Bacteroides sp.
GTCACCAGACGGTGTCCTCTCTTAATCAACTCGAGCGCTGCCTCGGACTTACCGATACCGCTCTCACCCGTGATCAGCACACCCTCACCATATACATCCACCAACACACCGTGCACTGAGATACAGGGCGCAAGCTTTACATTCAGCCAGCGGATGACCTCCGCCATACACGCGGAAGTGGCCTTCTTGCTCATCAAAAGTGGTACACCGTATTTGACCGCGATCTCCCGGAACAGATCATTCGGATACAGTTCCCGGCAGAACAAAATACCCGGAATAGGGTTATTTAGCAGTTTTTCATAAATCTCCCTCTGCCTGTCCTCATCCAGACCATTCATATACGAATATTCCACAAACCCCACAATCTGCAGACGCGTTGTCTCAAAATGTTCAAAATACCCCGCCATCTGTAAGGCCGGCCTGTTAATATCCGGCTGTGTCACCTTGATCTTGGAGATATCAATCTCCGGTGTCAGATTCTCCCACTTGAATTTCTCGATTACTTTTGTCAGATTAATGCTCGCCATTTCCTTCTCCTTGTGATCGGTGTGATAATATTTACGAACCTGCGTCTATTGTATCATATTAAAAAAGGGGGCGCAATATAGGACTGTTGCCCTGTGCGCACCCTTGTCGTGAATGACATATTAAATTATTCCGTCCGGAAAAATTCATAAATCTGCTTCCCGATATGCTCCGGAATCTCCAGCACCTCGCACAACCGCTCCACCGATGCCTCTTTAATCTCGTTAATGGAGCCAAAGTGCCGCATCAGCGCCTTTCGTCTGGCAGGCCCCACTCCCGGGATCTCATCCAGCACGGATTTCACTTGGGCTTTGGAGCGCAGCGACCTGTGGTACTCGATAGCGAAACGGTGGGCCTCGTCTTGAATCCTGGTGATCAGCTTAAAGCCTTCCGAATGGGTATCGATGGGAATCTCCACATTCTGATAATACAAGCCCCTGGTACGATGGTTATCGTCTTTTACCATCCCGCACACTGGGATATCCAGATGCAGCTCTGCTAACACCTGCAAAGCAATATTAACCTGTCCCCTGCCGCCGTCCATCAACAGTAGATTCGGGAACTTGGTAAAGCTGCCAAACGCATGGTCCACCTCTTTGCGGGTTAAATCTTCTTTCTCTTCCATGCCGTGTACAAACCGTCTGGTGAGCACCTCCCGCATGCAGGCGTAGTCATCCGGCCCGGACACAGATTGAATCCGGAACTTACGATAGTCGCTGCGCTTGGCCTTTCCTTTTTCAAAAACCACCATAGAACCCACATTGGCAAACCCGCTGATATTGGAAATATCATAAGCCTCCATCCGGCTCACGTCCTCCAATTTAAGAAGCGCCGCAATCTCTTTCATGGCACCGATCGTGCGCCCCTCTTCCCGGCGGATACGCTCCTTATCCTGACTCAAAATGAGGTTGGCGTTCTGCGCCGCCAGTTCCACCAGTTTCTCCTTGGCACCTTTTCTGGGCACCCTGATATATACCCGGCTGCCCTTCCTTGCGGAAAGCCATTTTTCCAAAATCTCCAGGTCCTCTATATCCTCCTGCAGCATCAGTTCTTTCGGGATGTAGGGTGTTCCCGCATAGAACTGTTTGACGAAATCCAAGAGAATCTGGGACGTATCATATCCGTCCACATGCATCATGTAAAAATGTTCCCTGCCGATCAGTTTACCGTCCCGGACGAAGAACACCTGTACCACCGCGTCATGCTCGTCTTTCGCCAGAGCAATGATATCCTTATCTTCCCCATCACTGTCTGTAATCTTCTGCTTCTGGGCCACACTCTTGACACTGTTATATAAATCCCGGAATCTGGCAGCCTCCTCAAACTCCATATTTTCTGACGCAAATGTCATCTTTTCTTCCAAATCTTTCAAAATAGGCCTGTAATTGCCATTCAGAAAGTCCAGCGCCTGTTCCACCTTTTCCC
>CAYUKT010000464.1:0-1938 GCA_964445285.1 uncultured Bacteroides sp.
CAAAAGCAGATTTGAAGAAAGGAAGGTATGGCCCACCAAAAACTTAAAGTAATAAGTTGATTGAATTACAAGTGAATAGAAGACCAATGAACAAACAAAAATGTGAAGCGGAATCGAGTACATGGTAGAGGGCAGCGAATCAAAAAGAAGAGAAGAAGAAAAGACGCTGCGGTATATGTATACGAAAAGAAGAGGATGGAAAGAGGACGTGGAAGAAAAGCGGAGGTAAAGGCCATTGGATAGTGTAGTTTAGAAGCGGGTATTATTCCTAAGAGAATGAATACCCGCTTCGCTTTGCGTAAAAAAGATTTCATAAACATCAGTAAAATCCCTTTTGCCTTTTATGTCTTTATATAATATAATATATATATTATGAAGGCAGAGATGTAAGCTTCAAAATTTTAGGGAGGGAGTCTATGGTCATAAAGCATAATTTGACAGCACAAAATGCAAATAGAATGTTTGGCCTGACTATGAAAGCAAAAGCCCAAAATATGGAGAAGCTTGCTTCGGGTTATAAAGTGAATCGTGCCGCAGATGATGCGGCGGGACTATTTATCTCTGAAAAAATGAGACGACAGATCAGGGGACTTTCTCAGGCGTCTGACAACTGTCAGGAAGGTATTTCCCTAGTGCAGATTGCAGATGGTGCAATGGCGGAGGTCGAGGAAATGCTCCATCGAGGGACGGAACTGTGCGTCAAAGCGGCAACAGGGACTTTGACGGCAGATGATCGGAATTATATCCAGATGGAGATCAAGCAGTTATTGCGGGAGATCAACAGTATTGGGGAGCGGACTACCTATAATGAGATACAGATACTACAGGGAACCGGATTCCAGTTTGTGGAAGATGACCCATCGATCATTGCTGTCGGTGGTCTGCCGGATTGGGTGCCGGTAGGTTCTAAGGGAAATTTAAATGAAGAATATACCACAAAAGAAACATATAACTATACGGATGTGAACAATAATCCGGCAACAGCGGTTTTCGATATTACGCATGAGGCTGCAACGATAGATTTCAGACAGTTCAATGGTTCAGACAGCCAGATTAATGAACTGATTGGAAATGGATTTTATAGCACATGCTGCACATGCACCAATCATTACAGCGTTAAATTTACCAAAGGAACCTCCAGCTCAATGGAGATCAGTGGTAATCATTTTATATACAATATCGGAATTGAGGGTGCGAAGGATGCCTCAGAACTCATTCAACGTATCTTAAAGGGAACAGATAACGGGAATCCACGTAATCATTTTACCAAGATGATAGAGGACAACGGCAGATTGATTGTCTATGATGACCGATGCAATGCGCCAATGCCGGTTCTGCCTGTCGGTAATGGAGTTACGGTCGGAAAATGGGACGGATGGAAGAATGCACAGTTCTGGATTCAGGCACATGATGTGTATGGGCGATTTGGCCCAGGAGTTGCGTATTCGATAGATGATATCCAGGCTTTCGCAAGAAGCCAGAAGGTTTATATACAGGCGGGATGTGAACCCGGGCAGCATATTGAGATAGCGCTTCCTTTTATCTCCACTCCGGTTATGGGGATCAGTGGTGTGGATGCAAGAACACAGGATGGAGCAGGCGAGGGGATCAAGGCGTTAAAAAAAGCGATAGAATATGTGAGCGGTGAGAGAAGCCGGATGGGTGCATATCAAAACCGTCTGGAGCACACAGTGAATAATTTGGATAATGTGGTTGAGAACACACAGGCGTCCGAATCCAGAATAAGAGATGCAGATATTGCAAAATTGATGGTAAATCATGTCATCAATCAGGTTTTAGCCCAGACAGGGCAGGCAATGCTTGTTCAGAGCAATCAGAACAGGGACAGTATCTTAGGCCTGTTACAATAGTATATGAAAAATCAAAAGCGCTTACGGTTAGGAACCGGAGGCGCTTTGTCTGTTATATGGTAATTTG
>CAYUKT010000465.1:0-403 GCA_964445285.1 uncultured Bacteroides sp.
AATATAAACTACTCCATATCCTGTTGCCTGAGTACGTGCCAGAGAACCGCCGTAGGTCAGTCCCTTTCCTGTCAAAACTCCTTCATACAAACCAGTCAGGCGTTTGTACTGTCCGTACATATAACCAATCTCTCTTCCGCCTACACCGATATCACCTGCAGGAACATCCTGGTCTGCACCAATATATTTGGAAAGTTCTGTCATAAAGCTCTGGCAGAATGCCATTACTTCTCTGTCAGATTTTCCCTTGGGATCAAAGTCAGAACCACCCTTGCCGCCGCCGATCGGCAGACCTGTCAGAGAATTCTTGAAAATCTGCTCAAAGCCCAGGAATTTGATGATGCCCAGGTTTACAGAAGGATGGAATCTGAGTCCTCCCTTGTAAGGTCCGATTGCGCTGTTG
>CAYUKT010000465.1:413-1918 GCA_964445285.1 uncultured Bacteroides sp.
ACCATTGTTTACCTGCACCTGTCCCTTATCATCCACCCAGGGAACACGGAACTGCACGATCCTCTCCGGAACAGTCAATCTCTCCAGGAGAGCGTCTTTTCTGTATGCTTCCTCATCCGCCTCGATCACAACGCGGAGAGACTCCAAAACCTCTTTGACTGCCTGATGGAATTCCGGCTGTGCAGGGTTTTTCGCTACCACTAACTCGTAAACCTCATCAACATATGACATTTTTCATGTCCTCCTTTAATTTGTATATAAGTCGACATGTCTTTTCGTATAGAAAGACACGTTTTCCTTGTCCACGTACCATTATAGTATGACATGAAAAAATCCACAAGACCGATTTAGCAGATTAAAGCTTAAAAATTTTACGAAATTTCTGGGTATCTATTGTACAATTATACTAAAATACTTGTATACAATCTTACAAATATTCTTTTAGACGTTCTATATTTTTTTCCTCAAAATCCACCAGTTCCTGGGCCAGTTCCACCGCCTCATCGGTAGCCAGCTGATTATGTTTTAATGCTTTCCACATGCTGGTAATCCCCCTGCTGCTTCCCTGGATCATCATCTCCGCCAGATGGCCGGTGCTGATATTTAAGGCCGTACTGGCATGTATATTTCCCTTTAAAAGCAGCTCATTAATCTGGCTGCCCCGGTATACTTCCCCCTCATTTTCCAAGATCTTGTCGAGGGCCCTGTTATGGATTTCCGAATATTGCAGGGACTGCCTGGACAACTGCAAAGAAAAGTCATCATTCCCTATCTTATCCAAAATCGTGTCAATGGCTGTCATACCCATCTGTGTATTTTTCTGGATTTCCCTTAAGATCACGGCATCGTCATGCTTCATAATACGCCTCTCCTTTTCCTAAAAGATATTTACTTTTGCAATTACCTAAAAAGTATTTATTTCATACCACAAAAAGAGTATAGAAATCCTATACTCTTTAGCTTTGCCTGATTATTCATTTTTAATCGTTTCTGTCGTCTGACAGTCCTACTCTACGTAATCGGACTTGACATAAGCAGTCTCGCCATTGTAATCAATCTTCGTCCAGCCGTCCGCCTGTTTCATGATCACTTTCAACTTCTCTCCCGCATACGCGGTAGCCAGTTTCTCTGACGTCTCACTGGCGCCCTTTCGAATCCGGACATTCTCCTTCACCGTCACAGTACCCGTGGAAGCCGCAGGCGTACTGGTGTTATCTTCTTCCTCTTCCGGTTCCGGCTCGTTCTCCTCATCATCCCCGGCCACGGCAACTTCTGTCTCGGAAGGCTCCAGATAATCGCTCTTGATAAAAACCTCACGGCCATCATACTCTACCTTACTCCAGCCGTTCCCTTTCTCTTCCAGAAGGGTGAACTCATCCCCTATGGCGGCCTTGCCAATCTTATCCGCTGTCTCGCTGTCAGATGTCCTGATATTGACCACATCTGTGGCTTTCACCTTGGTCACCACCATGGTCGGAGCCTCCGGCTCTTCCCCGGCCTCTGCA
>CAYUKT010000466.1:0-943 GCA_964445285.1 uncultured Bacteroides sp.
AGCTTATCGAGCAATCTAAGAACCTGCGCTGCGAGAACACCCAGTTCATCCTTAGCGGTATAGGAAATCTTTACATCCAGATCTCCTTCCGCCATTTTTATGGCGGCATCCTGAATTTCAGAAATAGGGATTTTGATCAGGCGTACGATCACAAATGAGAAGATGACCCCTACAAAGATTATGGCAATGATGACTCCTCCCATAAGGTAGGTTGCCGTTCTGTAAAGGTAAAAACTTTCCTCTGTTGCTTCGTCACTACCCTCCTTATTATAAGTAATGATCTCATTAAAGGCGCTGTTTAAAGAATTGTAAATATCTACACATTCACCCTCAAGAATAGCGCGTGCCTCCTCGATGCTGCCTTCTTTGGCTAATGCCATCATTTTTTCATCTGCTTCATCGTACTGAGTCCAAAGATTCATTGAATTATTATAGAAATCTCTTTCTTCTTCGTCAATTAACTCTCCATATGAGGCCAAGAGAGTATTCATATCCTCTTTTTCACTTTGCAGATACTGCATACTCGATTCTGCAACATCATCCGAAATTGCGGTAAGATACCCTAATTCATTGAGACGGATATTGGAAAGAGTATTGCTCAAGTTCCTTGCTATATCAATACTCGGAAGCCAGCTTGTGGAAATGTCACTTGTCATTTCGTTCATCTCGCCCATAAGATAAAATGACATACCGCCGATAATAAACATACCAAGCAGTGCAATGCCTAACAAGATATAAAGTTTTAATCTAATCTTTAAATTTTTCAGACACTTGATCATGTCCCTGATCCCCTTTCATGTTCCATTACCCACAATTTCCGGTTGTGAAAATGATTATTTTTTTCAGACTGCATTTTATATTTATATCGACATATTTTTCCTGTTTCATGAGTAAAATTTTCTTTTTTGCTTTGAAAATATTGATTCTGCCATACATACATTTT
>CAYUKT010000466.1:953-1917 GCA_964445285.1 uncultured Bacteroides sp.
TTCCTTTCTATTTGGTCGTGTTAATTCGGTCGTAAATCCCGTTAATTTTGCATAGTTTCCTGCCTGTGCATATAAAACACTTTTGCCCACAGATACACAAATGCAGTTTTCATCTTTCAAAATACCCCGGTTACAAAAATTTCTATCCCAATCATAATTAAAATAATACCGCCAAATATGGAAGCTTTATTCGCAAATTTTGTTCCGAATTTCTTACCTATTATCAGTCCTGCCATACAAATAATAAAAGTAATCCCCCCAATAATCAATGCGCATACCACAGCCATAAGTAATCCATATCCTGCAATGGTAAATCCGACTGATAAAGCATCAATAGATGTTGCCACGCCCTGTACAAATAATGCAGCTATACCAACTTTTGCTCTTTCGTTCTCTCCGTTCCTATTTTTAATTCCTTCTATTAGCATCTTACCTCCAATAAAAAGAAGTAATATTAACGCGATCCAGGGAATACATCTCTCAAAAGCTTTAAAATATTGAACAATTGTGTGTACACAGATCCAGCCGATCATAGGCATCATGCTCTGAAAAAGAGCAAAAACTCCGGCAACACCGCACATTTTGCTCTTTCCCATACCCGGCTCGTTTAAACCATTTGCAAGCGACACTGAAAAAGCATCCATTGCTAAACCCACACCAAGCAATATACCGTTAAGGAAAAATAATAAGTTCCATTCCATCTTTCGTACCTCCTACATTATGTAATATAAAAACCCAAGTACAGTCATAAAAACTATACTTGGGTATATTTTGAATACATATAGACTCCATGTATAGTTTCTGCTATACATGAGTCTCGCAATTTAAAACAAGCCAGACCAAAAGGTCAGTATGTTGACTTGCTACGATACACGCTTGCTACTCCCTCATGGGCATTCGATTGATGGTATTTTATCATTTAGTGCTGTTTCTGTCAAACGGTTTTTGCGTAGAATCCGTCTGT
>CAYUKT010000467.1:0-1916 GCA_964445285.1 uncultured Bacteroides sp.
ACACGGTAAAGCAGACTTATAAGATTACGAAAGAGGATGGATGGCAGGATAATCGCGGCTATCACAGAAATATGATGTCTCCTGAGCAGAGGAGAACAAAGCCACAGAAGATCAAGGGAACACAGGTGGGTATACACTATGAGACAGACGATTACCGCGTGGTCATTCCGGTATTGATTGTGATGGGACTTATCATAACGGCTGTTTGTGTGATTGTGACAATTATCATTCCACCGTTTGGGATTTTCTTTGATATCATTTGGGCGCTGGCGGTTATCGGTATCATCAGGCAAAGGCCCGATAGAAAGTGGCGTAATCAGGCGAAGAGACACAGGGAAGCGAAAGAAAATGCCACCTATAGAGAAATGTGATACAAAGAGGACAACTGCGTGAATACTGTCAGGAATTATCAGAAAGAACTGGATAAGATCATAGAAAGACTGTCTGCGGAGCAGTCGATAAATCAGGCTCAAGGAGCTGCCATGCAGATGCCGAGACTTCTTTTACACGCCTGCTGTGCGCCCTGCAGTAGTTATTGCTTGGAATACCTGTGGGCATATTTTGACTTGACCGTGTTTTATTATAATCCCAATATTACGGAAGCGGCGGAATACCGTAAGCGGGTGGAAGAAGAAAAACGCCTGATTGAGACGTTAAATTTTCAGGTGTGCGATATGTCCGGACAGCGTGCAGGGGAAGAAATGTTAGGACGAAGTGAAGAGTCTGCGGACCAAAAGGCGGAAGAAACTGCCTGTCATGGAAAGACAGTGGGAGAGAGCGCCAGGATCAAGATCATCGAAGGAGACTATGACCCGACCGGTTTCTACGAGATGGCTAAAGGGCTGGAACAGTGTCCGGAGGGCGGCGAGCGGTGTTTTCGCTGTTATGAACTGCGCCTTCGGGAGAGTGCAAGAGTGGCAAAAAAACTACAGTTTGACTATTTCACCACAACCCTTACTATCAGCCCCTTAAAAAATGCGGCCAAACTCAATGAAATTGGCGAACGGCTGGGCGCAGAATACGGCGTGGCGTTTCTCCCTTCCGATTTTAAAAAAAGAAACGGTTATAAGCGTTCTATTGAACTGTCTAAAGAATATCACCTGTATCGACAGGATTATTGCGGATGCGTGTATTCCCGTATGGAGCGGGAGAGACAGAAACAGGGTAATTGATGGTCTAAGTTGACTTTTAGATAAAAAAAGGTACAATGATAGAGGATATGAATGTGAGGAACGTTATTTTATTGGATTTAGGAAGGTAACAGAGTATGCAGAAAATATTGGACCAGATATCAGAGAAAATGATGGCGGCCTTCGAGGCGGCAGGGTATGACGGAGAGTTGGGTAAAGTCACGCTGTCCAACCGCCCCGATCTATGTGAATTTCAGTGCAATGGTGCCATGTCAGGGGCGAGGAGATACCATAAGGCGCCGCTCGTGATCGCCCAGGAAGTGGCTCAGAAGCTTGAAAGCAGTGAGGTCTTCGGCGAAGTGAGTGCCGTGGCGCCAGGATTTTTAAATCTTAAGGTAAGGGAAGATTTCCTGAAAGCGTATTTGAATGAAATGGAACGGTCGGAGAAGTTCGGCCTCACCATGCCTGAGAAGCCCCAGAAGATCATTTTGGACTACGGTGGGCCCAATGTGGCGAAACCGCTCCATGTGGGGCATCTGCGTTCAGCCATCATCGGAGAGAGCATTAAGCGTATCTGCCGTTATGCGGGACATGAGGTGATCGGAGACATTCATCTGGGTGACTGGGGGCTGCAGATGGGACTGATCATTACGGAGTTACAGGCAAGACAGCCGGATCTGGTCTATTTTGAGGAGGATTATACGGGGGAGTATCCGCAGGACGCGCCTTTTACCATATCGGAACTGGAAGATATTTACCCCTCAGCTAGTGCCTAATCCATAGTGG
>CAYUKT010000468.1:0-1906 GCA_964445285.1 uncultured Bacteroides sp.
TTTTGTTTACTCTGGGAAACCAATCCTGACTTGATTTCAGAATATGACCTGAACAAATGCCATAATGAATATGGCAGCGAATTTATATATCTTTAAGCATGCTATAGCATAGCAGAAAAATCTATGCCAATATATCGGCCTGAACAGATAAAATTACTATCTGTTCAGGCATCGCTTCTGACCAACATATAAAAAGTAACTTAATCTCATGCAAATACGGTTCTGGCAATCTCCTTCACGCGTTCGCACAAATCGTTCAATTCATTGGTCATGGTATTAATCTTTTCCATATTTTCAGACTGAGACAGCACGGCATGATCCATGCCCTCTATTTTGGAAATGATCTCTTCGATGGATTGCCGCATTTCGTTTAAACTTTCTGAAATATGCTTGGATGTCTCATTACAGGAAACAGCCAGGCTTCCCACCTCGTCCGCAACAACAGCAAATCCCTTCCCGACTTCCCCGGCCCTTGCCGCTTCAATCGAAGCATTCAGGGATAACAGGTTTGTCTGGGATGCGATTCCCTGGATCAATGAAATAATCTCCAACGACTCATTGACCTTCTCATTGACGACAACGGTCGCTTTGATGATACTCTGCTGCTTTTCATTCAGTTCCTGTACACTGCCTGTCGTCTCAGCAACAACAGCACTGATCTTGTCAAGGCCTGCCGAGAGACTATGTATGCTCTCCTCCATATCAGCCTCAAAGATTTTCCGGCTGCGTTTCTGCTCTGTGATGTCAAGCGCGGTGGCCGCCACCACAATCGGATTATGAGAGGAATCAAATACGGCAGTTACCGTCATCTGAAACCATCGATAATCTCCATCAGCATGACGGATCCTAAATTCCAGGTTCAGGGGCGCACCTTGTGTGCCGCCTTTTACATAGTGCAGAATCTGTTCCATAATGGTTCTGCGTTCCTCCTCATGGATGAGATTGGAATAGGAATCCGGGGAATTGGGAAAATCCTGTTCATTATGAAAACCCAATAATTTCCTGAACTGTTCCGAATACCAGAACGGATTTCCCGGATTGGTGATATCCCCATTAATGACATTCATGCTCCAGGAACCTTCATTGAGAATGGAATCGATTGCATCATGCCTCTTATTGGAAATATCTAACTCCACCGCATTGTTGTGGGCTGTCGTAATATCTGTGATGATCCCAATAAACTCAAAAGGCTTTTTACCTCTCCATACGATCTCCCCTGCCATACGCATCCAGCGCAGGCCGTTATGTTTGGTCTGAAAACGGTATTCCGTATCAAAACGTTTTTGTTGTGTCGTATCCCGGATGGTGTCCTGAAATTCCCGGATTACCTGTTTCTGATCCTCTTCATATATCTTCGATATCCAGGCATCAACCGAATCGTCAAATTCCCGGCGGTCTGTGTATCCGATAATCTCACGGAATTCATCACTAAACATAACACGGTTGACCTGTGAGTCTTCCCCAAAATACATTGACCACATGCCGGAATGATTGATCCGGTTCAACATGGTCATATTTTCCCTGGCATGATTCAACAAAAGATTTGCACAATTCAACAGATTATTGAGTGTTTCCATTAATTCAGGCGCTTTCTCATCAACTGCCGCATCAGCTATTTTTTCAAATGAGCCAATCTGAAACGACTTCTGCGCCTGCATCTTTAATTCATTCACCAGCTGCCCTAACCATTGATCTTTTTTTCTACGTATCATACGTTCTCCTTCTTTCTTACATATTGTTCCTGCAAAGCAGCAATATGTATGTATGAACTAACCTGCATTGACCGATTACTGCAACCAAACCCTGATATTCTTTGCGTAGATCTATCGTTGCATTTAATATAACATAATTAAAGGCGCCTGTATAGAAAAAGCCATGATTCTTTTACATTTTCCGTAACAGTTCA
>CAYUKT010000469.1:0-1902 GCA_964445285.1 uncultured Bacteroides sp.
GTTAAGTTCCGCACAATATAATTTTCTTCTATCTTCGTTGGATACATCATTCTGCCATTACAGGTAATGAAATACAACGCACGCTTTAAAACAACCCCGATTTTCTTCAAATCCTCAAAGGTCAGACTGCCAAATCTCCTGGCGCTCACAATTCTTCTGGCACTCTTGACCCCCACACCCGGAATCCGCAGAAGAAGTCTGTAATCTGCGCGATTGATTTCCACCGGAAACAGTTCCAGATGCCGCACCGCCCAATCCGCTTTGGGATCGATGGCCGTGTTGAAATTCGGCCGCTCGGCCGTCAGCAGCTCATCCACCTTAAAATCATAAAACCGCAGAAGCCAGTCCGCCTGATACAGCCTGTGTTCCCGAAGAAGCGGCGGACCGCCCACAGGGGCCGGCAGGTCCTTATCCTCGTTCACATTCACAAAAGCCGAGTAATACACTCTTTTCAAAGAAAACTTATCATAAAGATTCTCCGCCACCGACATGATCTGGTAATCACTCTCCGGCAGGGCCCCAATCACCATCTGTGTGGATTGCCCCGCCTCACAAAAACGCGGTGCATGTCTGTATAAGGTAAGTTCATTCTTATTCTCCACAATCCCATTCTGGATCTGCCGCATGGGTTTTAATATATTCCTGCGGTGCTTATTCGGCGCCATCTCCCTGAGCCCTTCGGCGGTAGCCATCTCCAGATTCACACTCATACGGTCCGCCAGATATCCTGCCCGCTGTATCAGAAGCGGATCTGCTCCCGGTATCGCCTTGACATGAATATATCCCTGAAAACGATGTACTGTCCGCAGTTTATGCACCGTCTCACAGATCAGCTCCATGGTATAATTGGGGCTGTATAGAATACCGGAACTCAAGAACAAACCTTCTATATAATTGCGCCTGTAAAATTCCATAGTCAGCTCACACACCTCATCCGGTGTGAAGGATGCACGCGGCACATCATTGGAACACCGATTGGCACAGTACCGGCAATCATATATGCACTCATTCGTAAACAGAATCTTTAAGAGAGATACACATCTGCCATCGGCCGCAAAACTGTGGCACAACCCGGCCGCCACCGTATTGCCGATTCCCTGTCCGTCATTCTTTCTGGAAGAACCGCTGGAACTGCAGGACACATCATACTTCGCCGCCGCCCCCAATATTTTAAGTTTATCCATGACCGACATCTGCGGTGAGATCCTGACTTCCATCCTTATGTTCATACTCCCCTGTATCCGTAAATTTTTAATCCCGCAAACAACGTGTCCCGTGATGGATTGTATGTATCTGTTTTATCCACTCTCTGGTCTGTTTTTTAATTATCAGAACGTATGTTTGTTCTATTATCATACCATCTCCATATCTTGATTGCAATACCATTTAGAACATTTGTTCTATCTTTAGGATTAGGATCAAAGAGAGAACTTTCCTATACCATAAAAAAAGAGCGCATAGTCATTGCTACACGCTCCTATACTGCCTGATCACAGATTGCGATGACAGGTATGATAATCCGCTGTCAAACCGGAAACCATCTCTTCAATAACCGGTATCTCCTCCTCAAGCTCTTCTGCAATTTCCAAAACAGTTTTTCCTCTGGCCAGCTTCTTTTCCACCATTTCCTTCAGCTTCTCCCGGCGGCCCATCTCCCGGCCTATTTTCTCCCCTGCTTCCCGGCCCTCCCGAAAGGTATTCCTCAGGTGTTTCTTCTCATCATATTCCGTTAAGAGCATATGCAGTACCACTCCCTTCTCCGTCAGCAGGATATCCGTGAGGATTCCCCTCTCAATACAACTGTCAATGGCTGTATGTACCGCTTCCTCACGGAAAAGATGCCTAAAAAGGACATCCTTATATTTTCCCAAGTTTCGTTTTGTCATAGATTTTCCTCCATTA
>CAYUKT010000470.1:0-1891 GCA_964445285.1 uncultured Bacteroides sp.
GACGCAGAGTACCAGAAAAGGAGAGGCTGTGTATGGATGGGAAACGTCTGGAAGCGTTTGAGAAGATGCTTGCCGCAGTGCAGGAAGAGTATGGCGGAATTTTATCTTCCATGGAAAAAATGAAAGCAGAAGGAAAAGTAAAGACGGTGACATATCAGCAGCTGATGTCCCGGAAGATGATGTACCAGAATATGCTTTCCCTTTATCAGATTTATGGACTGGTGGAAGAAAAGCAGCGCTGAATGGTTAGAAGCAAAGTGGGTATATGGGAAAGAGCCGCTTGGTTAGTAAGCGGCTCTTTCTCCGGTCGCGGCACATTTTTCGAATCTGGTCATCTGCACTGAAATGGATTCGCTACAGACCGCACGGTCATCGTGACGGTGGTATGTGAGGAAGAAAAATGCACCGCCACAGTGGCAGACACTGAAAAGGTAGTGAAGGCAGTCCTGACGCCCGACCAGCAGGCGCTTGTAAACGGCGGCGAGACCATAGAGATCAGGATAGACGTGACCGATATCTCCGAAAAAGTACCCGCACAGGATAAGGACGTGATCGAGAGCGGCATTGAAGCATACAGGGAAGAAGCACCCGGACTCGTGCTGGGCATGTACGTTGACATTTCCATGTTCATCAGGATAGGAGCGGGCGACTGGAACGCCATCACCGAGTCGGACGAACCCATAGAAGTGGTGGTAAACATCCCCGAAAAACTGTTAAGTGACGGCAGGGAATACTATATCATCCGCGCCCATAACGGCGAATACACTTTTATGAACGATTTGGACGATGCGCCTGACACCATCACCGTCAGCACGGATCTGTTCTCCAGCTACGCCATCGCGTATGTGGAGACGGAAGGTGCAGGAGCAGACAATGGAGCGAAATGCGAACTCTGCCATATCTGCCCGACCTTCTTAGGGATATGTTACTTTATCTGGCTGGCGATTATCATAGCGGTCATAGTTATCATTATATTTGTGGTACTGCACAGGAAGAAAGAGGAGGAGCCGGAGGGACGCAGATAAGGATTAAAAAGGGGCTGTTGCAAATTAGATGAGTAATCTTCGGTGAAGCTTATCAACTGGATTTACCATTAAGTTTGGAAGATTTGATCCCCGCTGAAAAATGATTATGATTTCCAAAGATTCCTGCTGCGGGGGAAAACCAAGGTAAAACTGGAGATCTTTTTACTCTGCATGGGATATAATATCAATAAACTGCATGCAAAAATCCAGAATGACAGGTTGGGGAGTCATTTATTTTCGTTAAAAACTGCTTAAAAAAACAAGGAACACAAGCCTTTTATTAAGGTACACAAAAAATCAGGGAAAACTCCAAAAGTCGAAGCTTTCCCTGATTTTTATTTCCACACAAGAAGGAGCATGGTTCAAATTTGGGATATTCAGATTGACTATATTTTTTAAAAGTGTTATTATAATTACATAAAAAGATATAAAAAGTGCAAATATAATAACAAAAAAGGGATGGTCATATGAACAATATAGGATACAGGAATTTATTGATCCAATATATAGATAGACAGGAAGCCGACCAGCCGATTTTGACAGCTCAGATTACAAAGTATGTTGCAAAAGAAACAGGCCTGGATGAAACAGACGTAAAAAAAGCGGTTAATGTGAATATGGCCAGACTGGAAAGGGCAGACAAGATCCTGCGGATAGAAAAGGGTGTCTATTGTAAAAAGATCAAAACGGCATTTGGATATTATACACCCAACAGGGAAACTTTATTCTGCAGGCAGTTGCTGTATGATGAGGATGATGTGATCGGATATGAAACAGGGTTGTCTGTGCTGAACCGTTTAGGCCTGGTGTCCCAGATGCCAAAAAGGAAATGCATTGCGACAAACCGGTACACCAAAAGAGTACCC
>CAYUKT010000471.1:0-1885 GCA_964445285.1 uncultured Bacteroides sp.
TCCAAAAAGGAGCAGATAGCATCCACAGGTAATGATGCAACGAATCAGTCTTTTCACAGGTCATATAATCCACTGGCAGGCGAATTTATTAGTATTGCAGATGATTTTGACGAGACACCGGAATGTTTTAAGGAGTATTTGTAATGTATCTGTTAGACACCAACGCTTTGTTATATTCTTTCTATGAAACCTTTTCATCTGGATGAAATCGGACGGCTTCCCGCAATTCATGGGGATCCGTTTGATCGAATGATCATTTCTCAAGCGATAGCGGAAGATCTGGTAATTATCACAAAAGATGCAGTAATTCCTCAGTACCATGTAAAAGTTTTATGGTAGAAATTCTATTTGATACATTTGTGATTTCTGCTAAATGCACAATGATGAGGAAAGCGCGACGAGATAAAAATTGCTTCTGAGAGTCGAGCTTATTTATTTTTGTAATGCGAGCCGCACTGTGCGATTTTGATTGCATTGTTACTGATCCTGTGTCTGCCGGTAGAGATAAACTTCCCATACTTCATTTGACCATATCTTTCGCATCAATCCACCTCTATCAGCTCATGCTCTGTGCCGTTTCCATCTTTTAACTGCTGTACTGACTTTTCAAGTCGTTCCATATTCTCGCGGCTGTAAAAAGGGTCCGCCTTCACTTCAAACGGCAGCTTCTGCTCTTGGATCACAGCCTTTACAAACATATTGACAGCGACAGAAACATTCAGTCCCGCCTGTTCACAAAATTCCTCAAAATTTTTTGTCCTCACTGTTTACACGAATGCTCAATGTTGCCTGCTGCATCGTATCGCCTTCCTTCCTATCATCAATTATATTAGGCAATTGCGAAACTCAACTCAGTGCTGCATTGATTATACTATTTGTACAATTACAACAACGAAGATGGAGCCTGGATTGTAACCCGAGATTCCATACCCCCTATCCCGGATTACAATTCAGGTGATCGGATTATTGCCGGTATTTTTATGGCAGCTTTGGAAATCGTTCTGTTCCTTTTAGGTTAAGTTTGGGCGGATTTTATTGACTGTGAGGGTCGCTTGTGGTACGATAGGCATATCTATAAATAGGGGAGTACGGTCACATGACAACAGATGAGTGGCAGGACTGGTGGTCAAAATTTCTACAAGAAAAGAAGCTGCTGGGGACAATCCGAGATCTCGACGAGGCGGATCGCCTGAATGGTCAAAAAGCACTCACAGAGACAATCTGCTATACCGTTTATCAGCATTACGATGAGATTAAAGAGAATCTTGAAAATATAAAAAAGGATTTGGTAAATATGCTTGGCGGTTTGGCTCAAGTGCATTTGCAAAGCGGACGCGTCAAGGAAAAGGACAGCTTGATTGAGAAAGTGATCCGAAAGCGATATGAATACATCAGTTCAAAGACAAGCGCTTATGCATATTTGCGCGGTGACAATTATGCCGAGATTATCACGGATCTGGTCGGGGTTAAACTGATTATCAATTATCGTGGGAAGTGGCTTGATATTCACCGCGAGATTATAAAGCGATTTCCTTTTAAGGAACGGAAGGACTATGAAGCGGTGGATCATTTGACGCATGTACAGGGAGAAACCTTTTTAGCAGAAATACCGATAGCTTATTATGCGAAAGGCGATTCGATAGAGCAGTATCGTCAGGAAGGGCTGGAACCTAAGGAACACAGGCAGGGATATCGAAGCATTCACTATGTGATCAGCTATCAAATGCACTATGTGGAACTGCAGGTCAGAACAATCTACGATGAAGCCTGGAGTGACTGCGATCATAATTATGTCTATAAGCACGACGCTAAGCCAAACAACCGGGCGTTGCAAAAACTGTCCGCTATCTTATGTCAGCTTACGAATGTGGCGAACGATATCGGG
>CAYUKT010000472.1:0-1879 GCA_964445285.1 uncultured Bacteroides sp.
GCCTCTTCTTTGTGTATATTATTTAATAATTCCAACTATCACCTTATAATTTAAAGAAAGCAACTTCCGATTCCAGACTTTCCGCCATATCTTTTAATTCCTTGGCTGCTTCCGCAAGAAGATTGATCGTTGCGTTCAATTCCTGCATGGAAGCGGTTGTCTCCTCCGTGGAGGCTGCATTTTCTTCGGATACTGCGGACAGACTTTGGATGACATCCACCACCCTGCCTCTCTCGGAATCACATTCTTCGGCCTGGCCATGAATCAAACGGGATTCCTTCATGGAGTTTTCAATTCCATAGCTCACATCACCGAATTTCTCTTTGGTCTGATCCAGCTTTCTCTGCTGTTCTGCAATGATCTCATTGACTTCTTTCATGACTTTGACAGAAGCCTCGGAGTCCAGTGTCAGCTGATGGATGATCTCTTCAATGGTCTTCGTAGACTGCGCGGAATCCTCAGACAATTTGGAAATCTGGGTGGCAACCACGGAAAAACCACGGCCGGCCTCTCCTGCACGGGCTGCTTCAATACTTGCATTTAAGGCAAGCAGGCTGGTCTCACTGGCAATGGATGCGATCAGGTTAACGGCTTCCTGAATCCTGGTGACGGATTCATTGGTGGTATGTACGGATACCTCGATCTTCTTGATCGCTTCGGTCGTCTTATCATTGGATTCGCTTAATTCCTGAATGATCTTAGAAGATTCGGTATCTGCCTGGTGCATCTGTCCTGACAGATTATCCAGCTCCTGAACACTTTCCACAATCTTCTCAATCAAAATCCCCATATTATTCACTTGTAAGGTTGCAGCTTCAATGTCTTCCGCCATGGACACAGCCCCTTTAGAGATATCTTCTACAGCAGTACTGATCTCATCTGCCGTTGTGGAAGACTGTGACGCCATGGATTCCAGGGAATCCCCTTTCTGCATCAGTGTATCGGTATTCTGCTTGATACCGCCGATGATTTCCTGTAATTTATCGAGAAGTGACTGAACCGCACGGCCCATGACTCCCAGTTCGTCTTTTCTCTTTAACATCCTCTCACTGACCTGCATATTCAGATTACCGTCCGCCAGGGCAATCAGGATTTTCTCGGACTGCACGATCACCCGGGCAAGCGCCCTGGCAATACGGATACAGACAATCTGTGCAACGATCAAAATCAAAACAGCCATCCCCAGGATCATCAGGATACTTTTATTGATCTCGGCATTCGCCTCTGTGGCAGGCTTTCCCGCAAATACCATACCTATACATCTTCCACTGGAATCAAACACCGGCATATAAAATGCATAATACTGTTCGCCGTTAATCTCGACATCGCTGGTCTCATATGTCTTACCGCCATTGAGGACAGTTGAAATGACGACATCGGAAGCCTTGGTGCCCAAAATCCTCTCTCCCGTGGACTTATCCCGCAAGGATGTAGCCCTTCTGGTATCCCCATAGAAGATGGTAACGTCAGCCGTAGAGCCTTCCACAAACCGATCGATCACATCCTCCTTTTCTGAAACACAATATTTTCCTTTATACAGCATTTCGCCATTTAACCAATAATCACCCGGATCGACAGCCTCATAAGCGGCGTAAACACCCTGGCACAGACTTTCCAATCCTTCCATCGTGGTATCCTGCACCATCGCCCGCATCTTGTTAATCGCATAAAATGTGATCACGAGTACCATGATTACCATGGGAATTGCGCACAGCATCACAAGCTGCGCCATGACACCTAATCTTTTCTTGTCCTTCATCCGTTTCTTCTCCTGTTTCATGTATTTATGATGACCTATACCTGACCATGAAAAAAGGATTTTACCCCCCCAGACCGTCCGAAAACCTCATTTTAGAGGTCTATGATGTATTTTTTGCAT
>CAYUKT010000473.1:0-1868 GCA_964445285.1 uncultured Bacteroides sp.
AAAGCATGTTCTTTTGACGATGACTTCAATGAAATTGCCCCGGATATTCTGGAGGCAGATGGAGTTGTCTTTACCATGCCAGTCTACTGGTATTCTATCCCAGCACAGGTGAAGGGCGTGATTGATAAGTTGTTTTCTTTTTGCGTTGCAGGTAAGGATGTTGCAGGAAAGGAATGCGCGCTGATCACCTGCTGTGAAGAAGATGATGTATCTGTTATGGATGGAGTCCGTATTCCGGTTGAGCGTTCGGCAGCACTGTTGAAGTGGAAAATGGTGGGCGAAGTTTTGATTCCGGGAGTTCTGAATGCAGGAGATATAGAAAAGACTGACGGATGTAAGCAGGCGGCCGTATTGGCGGACAAATTCTAAGTTACAGTGGAGGAAGGGCGGATGAGTAAGAAGATTATCATTTTGAATGGCAGTCCTCGTAGAAACGGTAATACCGCAGGACTGATCAGGGAATTTATAAAAGGAGCGGAAAGTTCAGACAATACCGTGACGAAATTCTTTTTGGACAGCATGAATATTAATGGATGCAAGGGATGTTTTGGAGGTGGGAAAAATCCTGACAGCCCTTGTGTGCAAAAGGATGATATGGAAAAAATCTATCCGGTTTATAAAGAAGCAGACATTGTGGTGCTGGCTTCACCGCTTTATTATTGGAGCATCAGCGGGCAGTTGAAAACTGCATTTGACCGTCTGTTTGCTGTTGCGGAATGTGATCCGGATTACAGAAATCCCCAAAAGGAATGCATTCTGCTTATGGCGGCAGAAGGGAATGGGTTTGAGGAAAGCCTGTATTGGTATGATCGGCTTGAGAAAAACCTTGGATGGAAAAGCCGTGGAAAGATTCTGTGTGGTGGTGTGATGGCTATAGGAGATATCAAAGACCATCCGGAACTGGCAGAAGCTTATGAGTTAGGAAAAGCAATTAGTTAATGAAAGAAGAGAGAGAAAATTAGGAAATGAAAAAAGTAAGTTTACCACAGGCAGCATCGCTGACATTCCCTAATCCTGTCACTGTTGTATGTACTGAAAAACCGGACGGCAGTACAAATAAAATACCAAACATAGCCGTGTTGCAATTCAGTGCAGACTGAAAGATAAGAATACGGACGAAGAAAAGGGAGGATGCTATGGATTTTCATTTCTTTACAGTGGAGAATTTTTGATGGAGGCTGAAAAAGATCAGATAGATCAGACTTGATTGATCTGCGGCATTCATCCAGATAACTTTGTATGGAATCTGCAGCCGGGTAAGCAGTTTGATACATCGGAAGTCATGATGACTTACAGCGCAGAGGGATTTGGTACTCTTAGCAGAAACCTGCATAGGATCATACGGCGGAATATCTGTCGTGGAGAATGGAAAGAGAAACGCCACCCTGTACTTATTAACAATTGAGAAGCTACCTTATGGATATAAAAAAGGAGAAAAGATTACCGGGGCAGCATTGCAGCAGTGCGGACTGGTAATTCCCGAGGCATTACAGGAGTTTCAGGCATGGCAGATTCATATTGTTGAAGTTTTATAAATAGAGTTACAAAAGATAAAAGGGAATCAAGCAGGGCGTAACTTTCGCATGTCTGGTTCCCTTATTGCATATCAATGTGATTTGAAGGGGAGGCATTTATTGTGAGATTATAATGATCGCACCAATCAGGATGATCGGCGCTTTTCTGACAAACAGCCATTCAAATGCGTGAAATGCCACTCCCAGAACGGCAGTTTTGCGGAAATGGCCTTTAAGTCATCAACTTTTGACTCAATGACGTTTTTTCCAAGCAATGTACTCACGGGTGTTTCCAGCACTGCGAAAGTCCTTTTGATTTTCTGATTGCTTTTATATTTTCATTGAGCATTAGGG
>CAYUKT010000474.1:0-1853 GCA_964445285.1 uncultured Bacteroides sp.
TGAGGAACTGTTATAGCGGAATAGCACGTCCGACGAAAACGTAATGGAACCTGTCTGTGCATCGATTTTCATCGTGGAATTGCTGAAAGCGGACTGCAGCGCCCCGATAATATCCGTGCGGATACCCACAATATCCTGCAGTTCCTGCTTGGTCGTTGTCAGTTCCTGTCTGGCATTTTCTATCTCCAGATAAGCATTGTTCAATTCTTCCTGCGTCAGAGCCGCCTGATCATAAGCCTCCTGCAGCTGAGCCAGCGAGGAAGCAAGATCCTCATTCGACTTCTCCAGTTCTGCCTTGGAAAGTTCCAGATCCGCTATCGTAGCATCCAATTCGCTCTGTGCTGCATTAAGTTCAAGCCTGGTCTGATCCAAATCTTCTGTTTTCTGCCTGTATATGGCCAAGGTGAGCGCTATCATCAGAATAAAAACCAAAAGAAGCGCCGCCATCATGTCCGAATAGGACTGCCAGTAACTATGCTCGGCAAAAGCCTCCCTGTTCCTTTGTCTATTTCTCATATAAATTCCTCATCTGCTCAAATGTGTAGATCTGACTGCTGATCTCATCGCTCATATCACTGCATGCATCCGCCAGCATTTTCTTCTGTTCCTCAATCTGTCTCGCAAATACTTCCTGCCGCTCCATGACCTTTGAAAGGGCCTCTTGTACGTTACGGTTCACCTCCACCAGCGCTGTGACCGCTTCCACCATTTCCGCCGCATTGACGGCGCTGGCCGCCTGGGCCTCTCCCGCGCTCTTCAGCACATTGCCCAATTTCTTAAAGTCCACATCCAGGGCCGTCTGCATCTGTGCGGTAAACCGATCCACGATACGCTCCACACCTGCCGTCTGTTCCATCGCATTGCCTTTCATCATCTCAAGCATCTGCTTTAAGGAATTAGCCATTCCTGCCTGATAAACAAGCATTGTTGCGGTGTTTTCATCCTCCTTCAGGGCAATCGGCTGGGCTGTCTGACGAAACACCGTCAAAAACTCATTCAGGGTCTCATAGGCATCCGACATAATGCTTCGATAAGCAATATTGAACACCAAGGAGAAAAAGATACCATATACCGAGGTGTGGAAAGCTACCTTCATACCGGAAAGCAGGAAACCCACATTATCAGAGATGGAAAAGATATCATCCCCGCTGAATGCCCCCAATCCCATGGACAGACCAAGAAACGTTCCCAGGATTCCCAGGCCTGTAAGCATTCCGGAAACCCCGGAGTTATAGAAATTCATGCCGATCTTATCTATAAGATCCTCATTGATATATTCCCCCAGATCACCGGAAGAGCCGGCTCCCCGTCTGGTCTTTGCGCTTTTTACCCGCAGACGGTACTTATTGAACGCACCCTGCAGTTCTTCCTCCTCAAAGACTTTGTCATTGTCTTTATAATTTGCCCAGAGATTTTTCCCGTCCGCCTCTTTATATTCTTTCTGCAGCCGGATCGCGGCATCTTCCAGATCATAAGTGGCTCTGTTAAGCCTCCCGAAACTGATGGAAGATATGATAAAAAGAATCCCGATAATGATCAGAAATCCGATATTGATCGAAAGGTTTACAAGCGAGACCTCTTCCCCGGTAAACACACCGTTCAAATATAATACAAAAGCCACAACGATGACATACAAAAAATACAATGCATAATACAGTTTACCCTTCATCCGTACACCAATCCTTTTCTCTGTTGATACAGTTATTATGACAATTATCTTAGGAATCATTCGTACTGTTTCTGTCTTAAACCTACCATACTTTTATCGGAATCTCAATAGTCTTGCCCGAAGTTCAACAGTATTAAGGATATCTTAAAGTTTTCTCAAGAAAAAAAAGTCTTGCTTCTTACCT
>CAYUKT010000475.1:0-1852 GCA_964445285.1 uncultured Bacteroides sp.
GGAGCACGACCTTGCCAAGGTCGGGGTCGCGGGTTCGAGTCCCGTCTCGCGCTCTGACCTAAACGATATCCGGAGTCTTCCGGATATTTTTTGTTTACGAGTTACATTCTAAAATCTAAGCCTTTCTGCATATATCCCAGCAGTGTATCATAGTTATCCCTGTAGCTTAAGATATAGTTCCGTTCTGTTGTCACCATGTCCGAATGGCCCATGATGTCACTTATGTACCTGGTCGGCATCTTGGCTTCATGCAGCATTGTCGCGAATGTCTTCCTTATCTTATGGCTATTGAAGTACTTCACATCACAATACCTGCACAACTTCCGCAGCGTCCTATCTAACGACCTCACCAGGATCGTGTCCCTGCCGTCATAGGCCAGGTACTGGCTCCTATATCCGTTCTGCTGGTGATGCTCCCGCAGCTTCTCCAGGATATAGACCGCTTCTGGGAGCAACGGAACTTCCCGCACGGAATAGAGCGTCTTTACATCTTCCACTACCTGATATACCATGGCCCCGCAGCGTTCGCCCTTTTCATCCCTGTTGTATGCTTTCGTCTCTGTCTTATAGATCCGGATGACCCTGCCGGCCAGATCCACATCCTGCCATGTCAGGGAAGCCAGTTCTCCCACCCGCAGTCCCAGGTAGAAGTTCAGGACCAGGCATAAGCCGGCCGAGCGTTTCCGCGGATAGATGTTCTCTTCCACCACCAGGCGGAGCATCTTCTCGATATCTGCCTTAGGTACGGCAAACTCCTTATGCAGTTTCGGCAGCATCTTTCCCTCCGGCACATATCGCTTGATCATCTCCCAGTCGAACAGCCTCACCCCGCCCAGTTCCAGGAACCTGGCATATACCAGGACATTATTCACGATCTGATAGATCCTGCCGAATTCCTTGGCCGTGATATCTCTGCGTCCGACAATGATCCCCATCAGGAAACGGATGACCGCCGCTTCATCCAGGGCTGACACATTCTGCTTTATGAACCAGCTGTCAGCATAGTAGCGGTTATAGGTCACCTCGATCCGGTCACAGCTCTGCGCCTTGATCACGTTTATCTTCATCAAAAACCACTGTTTATAGATTTCCTCAAAAGTCTTTTCCTCAATCTCCGGAGTGCTTACAACACCGTTACTGATCCCCAGATCGATCCATTCGTCCAGATTCATCGTTTCCTTCTCCTGTAGAATAAATTTCTTTTTCATTCATTATCTTATAAAGCATTAAGGCATACTGATGAAGACAGGATAAACGGGAGAGGCAAGATTCAACCGAAAGCCTGTCCTTACGCTGAAGCGCATAAAACAGTTGCTGACCCGTAGCTTCCCTGTCACCCATCATAGACCAGTACATATTGACAAGCTGCTTTTTCATTTTATTGTTTATTCTCTTTTTAAACAGAAAAGACATTAAACCCTCCGATAATTTCCTTATGCTGCGTTGTGGTTGGGAAGGGGAAAGGGTTCCCCCTTCCCAAGATAACATTCCGTCTTGACCCGGTACCGATCGGAGCCCATCCCTTCCGTTGGCAAGGGACGAGCGCCGGAAATGCGGACGCTATGCCACAGCGGTGTGATCCTAATCCCCCCTATATCCCCCGAGGGGGACTAAAGCTTCCTTGTGAAAACACTGCACGTCTTCTCCAGCATCTTCCTCTCACTCAAGCCGCCGTTGGAACGATGGGACGTTCCTCATACTCAAGAACATCTAGCAGACTCAAAGACCGGCGTCTGCAAGAAGTTCTAGAGCCTGACCACTGGTCTTAGGGGAAGAACAGCAGTCAAAGAAAAAGGGGAGTATGGCTGTTCAGCTTTTATCTAAGTCGATAAACTCTAAGTCGGGATCTTCT
>CAYUKT010000476.1:0-1848 GCA_964445285.1 uncultured Bacteroides sp.
CGCCTCTGCCGCATACTCATATCCATAAAAAGACGGAACCGGAATCACTGTCTTTTTCGGTTTGATTCCATGGACAATCGCCATAAAAAGCTCAGATGCACCATTGCCAAACAGCAGCTTCTCCTTTGGCACCATAAACATTCCACTAACTGCTTTCTTTAATTTTTCTGCTAACATATCCGGATACCTGCTGCAATTATCTACCGCCTCATACAAAGCAGCTTTTACGGCTTCTGGAATACCAAGAGGATTTACATTCACAGAAAAATCAGTTTTTACATGATTTCTGTAAATATCGCCTCCATGAAGTACTTTCATTTTCATCAAACCTTTCTTTAGCCTTGATACCTACGGATTACTGCGTACATCAACAGCAATGCCAGCAGGCATATAATCGCACTGAGCCATGCAGTCAAATACATTAAACGGTTTACTCTCCTAATATCTTCGTACTCTACTGCCCGCACGCTATCCCCAATATAAGGCTTCTTTACTATTTTTCCAAAATAACTTGCGTCTCCGGCAAGCTGAATCCCTAACGCCCCTGCACACACACTTTCTGTCTGTGCAGAATTAGGACTAGCATGATTTCTATTATCTCTTTTGTATATGTAATAGGCTTTTTTCCCTGAAAAGCATTTGCCGCCTATGAATGATGCAATGATCATTAAATATGCACTGATTCTGGCCGGCAGAAAATTCACCACATCATCTAACTTTGCGGCGGCTCTCCCAAAATATAAATAGGTATCATTCTTATAACCGATCATGGAATCCATCGTATTTACTGCTTTATATAAAAGCCCTAATATAGGACCTCCCAGCGCTGTATACAACATAGGTGCAATTACCCCATCAGAGGTATTTTCCGCCACAGTTTCAATTGCTGCCTTAGCTACGCCTGCTTCATCTAAACAGTCTGTATCTCTTCCAACGATCATGGAAACCGCTTTTCTTGCCTCCGGTAATGTCTTCTCTTTCAAGCACTGATAAACTTTCATACTCTCATCCTTCAGACATTTTGCTGCTAAAATCTGATAGGTCATAATCATTTCAACTGCTATTCCCAAATAACAATTCATAGAATAAGCCAGGAACAGGATCAACGTGGCAGCTGTCATTGTACTGGACAGTACAATGATTACCATACAAATTCCCTGCCGCAGCTTCCTTTTCTCATTTCTGCTTTTATTTTTTCCTAAGAAACATTTTTCTACTTTCGCGATCAGACATCCAATAAACCGAATCGGATGAGGCAGAAAGTAAGGATCACCAAACAGCAAATCCAGTAGAAAACCCAAGAAAAATGCCATGATATGATATTTCATATTTAAAGTCCCTGCTATATTTTTTCAAGTTTCATAATTTTCGGCTTTGTAGCAATATTTTTTACAATACAAATATATCCTTTTCCGTTTGCTGTCTGATAATCAAAATAATCTCCCTTACCATACTTACTTAAAAGTGCCATAATGGTGCCGCCATGCACGACCATTCCGATTTTAATTCCTTCCTTTTTTTCCCGCTCTGCTTCCTCTCTCATTCTCTGAAATCCTTTGTCGCATCGTGTCATAAATTCCTCTCTGCTTTCTCCATCCGGAAAAGGAAGTATCCCATTACTGTCAATCCAAGCCTGATATCGCTTATCTGCCTGTAATTCCACATGATTTTTCCCTTCAAAAGCTCCAAAGTCCATTTCTTCCCATTCTTTTATTTGAACCGGCTGTAATTCAGGATACAAAATTTTTGCAGTCTGCATACATCTTTGCATCGGACTGGCAAACAAGAAATCAATATGAGGGTATAACTGTAATCTCTTATATTCTTCTAATTGCATCTCTCCCTCTT
>CAYUKT010000477.1:0-1840 GCA_964445285.1 uncultured Bacteroides sp.
TTTTTATAATCATCTACCTTATTGACTGCCAGTACTACAGGTTTCCTGGAACGTCTAAGCATGTCCGCCACCTTGGAATCCGCATCCTGCAGTCCCTGTTTCACATCCACCAGAAAGAGGATCACATCCGCTGTGTCGATGGCAATCTGCGCCTGTTCCCGCATCTGCGAAAGAATAATATCCTTACTCTCCGGTTCTATACCACCGGTATCAATCAAGGTAAAGTTACTGGTAAGCCAAGTAACATCCGCATAAATCCTGTCTCTGGTAATACCAGGCGTATCTTTTACGATAGATATATTTTCACCTGCCAGAGCGTTGAACAGTGTGGACTTTCCCACATTGGGACGCCCCACCACCGCCACGATCGGCTTGGACTTTTTCTTACTCATAATTTCCTCCATAACAGTCAATGATACCGCTTGATTTTACAACATCTGTGCTCACTTGTAAAGTTTTTATCCGCTCTTATTTTACTAGAAATTCCTTGACGTGTCACTAGCATAATGATATAAAAAAAGAGAATACACAGACAGCGAAACGTTTCTCCCGTCTGCACAGTTCATATCACACAGGAGGACAAAATGCCTAATACAGAACAACTGGAACACTCCATGCCGGTGGCAGCGGTAAAACTTCTCACAGATCGATCCGCTCTCCCTCTGGCAGAAAAAGTAAACAGCCATCTTGTAGATTTCCGCAGGAATCTCAACAACAACGTCAAGAATGATCCCGCTTTCCACGGCTATATGGAAAATAACTATTTGATGAAAGTAGATTGTCCGCGTTTTGGGACAGGAGAAGGCAAAGCAATCCTTGATGACTCCGTTCGCGGTAAGGATATCTTCATTCTGGTCGATGTCTGCAACCACAGCATCACTTATACCATGAACGGTTTTGAAAATCATATGTCTCCCGATGACCACTATCAGGACTTAAAAAGGATTATTTCTGCCATCAACGGCAAGGCACACCGCATTAATGTGATCATGCCCTTTCTCTATGAAGGCAGGCAGCACAAGAGAAACGGCCGTGAATCTCTGGATTGTGCCTACGCCATCAAAGAATTGATGGATATGGGCGTATCCAACTTTATCACCTTTGACGCCCACGATCCCAGAGTACAGAATTCCGTTCCCATCAAAGGATTCGACAATTTTACACCGCCCTATCAGTTCATACAGGCTCTGCTCCGCATGGAAAAGAATCTGCTCATCGACAAGGAACACACCATCGTGATCAGCCCCGATGAGGGCGCCCTGGACAGAGCTGTCTATTTCGCCAATGTACTCGGCGTGGATACGGGCATGTTTTATAAGCGCAGAGACTACTCCACCATAGTCGGCGGCAAAAACCCTATTGTTGCCCATGAATTTCTGGGGGATAATATCGATGGCAAAGATGTGATCGTTATTGATGATATCATATCTTCCGGCGGCAGTATGATAGACACAGCCAGACAACTTAAGAAAATGAACGCCAAGCGTGTCTTCGTCTGCTGTACGTTTGGTCTTTTTACTGATGGCCTGAAAGCTTTTGATGAAGCTTACGAAAAATGTTATTTTGACAGGATCGTGACTACTAATCTCTGCTATCAGCCACCGGAACTGAGAGACAAACCCTACTACATCGAGGCTGATATGAGCAAATTCATCGCTTCCATCATTGATTTTATGAATCATGACGCCTCCATGGCCAATATCTACACACCCACGGATAAGATTCATCAGATTCTTGCGAAATACAATAACCGGGAAATGAACGTCTTGGATATTTGATCCGGGAAAGCGCCAATGCATTCCTGACAAGCAAAGAGACGGACCTTTCGCATACACTGCGA
>CAYUKT010000478.1:0-1839 GCA_964445285.1 uncultured Bacteroides sp.
GTCCCGCCTCCTGATAGTAGTTCTCCATGCTCTGGGGCATGTTATAGTGGAGCACATAACGCACATTTGACTTATCGATCCCCATACCGAAGGCATTGGTGGCCACGATCACAGGTTTTCTGTCATAGATAAAATCATCCTGGTTCTGGCGGCGTTCCTCGTTGGTAAGTCCGGCATGGTATCTGGTCACCGCTATGCCTTCTTTTAACAGGGTCTCATAGACTTTTTCCACATTCTTTCTGGTGGCGCAGTAGATAATGCCGCTCTCCTGTGCGTGATCTGCCACATAGTGCTGCAGGTATCTGGTCCTGCTCTTGGTATGTTCCACGGCAAAGAAAAGGTTCTGTCTGTCAAAACCCGTCACAAGGGTCTTGGGATCATCCAGACCCAGCACACAGATAATGTCGTCCTTCACTTCCCCGGTAGCCGTGGCTGTAAAGGCGCTTAGGATAGGCCGTCTGGGAAGTTGTTTGACAAACTGTACGATATTCAGATAGCTGGGCCGGAAGTCCTGTCCCCACTGGGAGATACAGTGCGCCTCATCCACAGCCACCATGCTGATATCCACAGCTTTTGCGAAGTGCAGGAAGCGCTCCGTCTCTAATCGTTCCGGCGCCACATAGATGATCTTATACCGGCCCTGGCTCGCATAAGTAAGCGCTTTGGACACCTGATTCTCGGTGAGGGAACTGTTGATATAGGCAGCATGGACACCAGCCTGGTTGAGGGACTGCACCTGGTCTTTCATCAAAGATATCAGGGGTGAGATCACCAGGGTGATACCCGGCAGAAGGAGCGCCGGCACCTGGTAGCAGACAGATTTACCCGCGCCGGTAGGCATGATGCCCAGCACGTCTTTACCCTCCAGGATATGGTCTATCAATACTTCCTGTCCTTCTCTAAAAGAATGATAACCATAGTATTGCTGTAGAATATCATATTTTGTCATAGGTAAATGTCCTTTCTATTCCCGTGTTTCATCTGTTTTTAGAGTGAAAATCGGCAGTAAATTCGTAACAATCTTACTGTCTGAGGGTATCCCGCCAGATGTGCCGTATCGTGACATGCAGAATCTCATACAGAATTTTCAGCTGTGTTGTATATATTTACCATAAGCCCAGCCCACTTTTTTGCCGGACAACAAATACTTTTTTACATTGCGCTGCAGCGCCGTCCGCTCCGGAAGCTGTTCACAGGGCAATTCTCTTGAATCGTAGATCCAATCCATAAAAGCAGGACTGTCTTCCTCTGCTTCTATGACTGAAAATTGTCTTTGAAAATAAAGGATATTGGAATCTTCCGGCAGAATCTCTGCTAAGGCCGGGGCTAATAACCAGGAATCACAATAAATCTCCGCATGGGAATATGCCGGATAAAATTTTTTCACAAAGGGATAAATTTCCTCTATTTTTCCAGTTCTTAACTTTGCCCCAGACGGAATATGCAGATAAATCTTTTTAACGCCGTCCTCCTCCAGTAATTCATATTCATACTCGCCTATCCTGAATTCGCACATGGCTATTTGCCTGGGGAACCAAAAGGCCCATGTAAATGCGCTATATCCATATTTTTCCTTATGTTCTTTAACGAAACGGGGGATAAATGCAACGGTGTCCCAAAATATGGTTTCGGGAATGCCTTTTTGCAGATACCTGTCATAGGTGGTTAACAGGCAGTGCATATACAGCGTCAATATTTTAACGCCCCTTTCATCCGTCCCGACATATGCCTGTAGTTTGGCAAGTGCATCGTCCCAGGAGGCACAATCAAATAATAAATCCATGGGTTCTGCTATCTCTTCATAATTGACACACTTGTCATAATTTAGAATTTCATTTG
>CAYUKT010000479.1:0-1832 GCA_964445285.1 uncultured Bacteroides sp.
GCTATTACCAGGATGATCTGACAAGAAGCCTGCGCGGTGTCACCGGCTGGAAAAACGATGGCCGCCCCCTGACGGAACTGATCATGCGATATCTCTGCGGCGGTCTTCCCATCAACGATATTTCCCCTCTGCCGTTACTTTTATCCATTCTGTTTTTATCTTACACCGTAACCTTGTACTGCAAACGGAACCTGCCGGATGCTGATACAATATATCCTTACCTGTATGTGGGATTGGCTGTAATCGTCAATCCATTTATGCTCTCCACATTTTCTTATGAATTTGATTGCGTCACCATGGTGATCGCCTTATGTGCAGCCATGATCCCCTATCTGCTGCCTGACCGGATCGCCGCCTGGAAAAACTTCCTTTTTTCAGGCATCATGTGTCTGATCATACTACTCACCTATCAGCCCTGCAGCGGCGTCTATATCTGCCTTTGCATGCTGGAACTTCTATTCATGATACATGCGGCATCCATCGACTGGCCACGGCTGTTTATGCGCGCCTGCGCACTGTGCACGAGTGTTTTCCTCTATTACTTTTTTATCATGAACCGCTATATCCCGGACAGCGGATGGCAGCCGGATTCTTATCGTCTGTCGTTTGGAAGCGGCGTTTCCCCGATTTCCGCTTTCCTGCAAAACTATAATGAATTTTTGATCCTGGCCGGCAAATATACGGCCGGTGTACCCAGGAAGGTGATTCTCCTGACAATGCTTCTGATAATCGGCGGTATGTCTGTCATGATTGTATCTTTGTTTAAAAAACGGACCGGAATCCACAGAATCTGCCAGATTCTCTATGTGCTTAGCCTTCCTGTGCTGGCATTGACAGGCTGCCTTCTCCCCCTGCTGGCCCTGAAACCGACCTTTTTTACCATAAGCGCCCACACCCTGATCGCCCTGTGCGGCCTCATGATGTGGCTTGGCATTATGCTGTATTTCCTGTCGAGGAAGTTCCGCCTGTTGACGCTTCTTCTGACAATCCCCTGCCTCCTCTTCTGCTTTTCCTTTTCTTATTCTTATGGCAATGCAGCAAAGAGCCAGAAACAGTATGAAGAATATGTGGCCTATAATATCGTTCACGATATTGAAACCCTGAATGCTGACGGGCAATATCGTTATCTGACCGTGGAGGGCGATATGCCTTATGCCAGACAGACAGCCATGCTCTGCAGCAAATATCCTCTCTACCCTTATCTTGTTCCAGTCTATATCAGCAATTCTTCCTATCTGGGCGGCGCCCTGCTGGCCCACTATATGCAGGAAGATTTGGAATTTACAGGCCTGACGGAAGAAGAAATCGACCTGATTGCAGCAGGCAGTCCGGTCACTGAAAACGCTATTTACGCCTGCTACATAAACAATGATAAGATTATCATCAGTTTTTCCACATCATATTAAGGAGAAAAACCATGTTATTTAATTCCGCTTCATTTGCAGTTTTTATCATCGTTGTGTTTATCCTGTACTATCTGGTACCCCACCGGTACAGATGGTGCTTTCTATTAATTGCAAGCTATGCTTTCTATATGAATTTACACATAGGTTACGGACTCTTACTGTTTGCCACCACCCTGCTGACTTACGGGCTGGCGCTGCGGCTGGAAAAAACAGTCACGACCGTCCAAAAAAGGCTCTGCCTTCTCGGCGGTATCCTGCCTCTTGTGCTGATCCTGCTTGTCTTTAAGACTGCCTCCCCCGTCATTGACAAGATCAACACCCTGATCGAAGCAGGCCGGCTGACCATGCAGCCGCTCACGGTACGGATCCTCTTACCCGCCGGTGTATCCTTCTATTTTTTCCAGTCCATGGGATACCTGATCGATG
>CAYUKT010000480.1:0-1830 GCA_964445285.1 uncultured Bacteroides sp.
ATATAAGTCATAGCGATAGTTTTGAGGTGTTATATGAGTAAATGGATGGTGTCTGCCAAAAAGGCAGATTTTCAGGAGATTGCACGGAAATTCCGGATTGATCCGGTGATAGCGCGGATTATCCGCAACAGGGATATTATCGGGGAAGAACAGATAGAAAAGTTTCTTCACGGCACGCTGGGGGATCTGCATGATCCGGCAGAATTAAAAGATGCGAAAAAGGCTGTGGATATCCTGTGTGAGAAGACGCTGGCTGGAAGGCCCATCCGGGTGATAGGGGATTATGATATTGACGGTGTGTGTTCTACTTATATTTTAGTTAATTGTCTGGAACAGGGCGGTGCGATTGTGGACGCAGTGATACCCCATCGGATTCAGGACGGATATGGCCTGAATGATAAGCTGATTGAGGAGGCTTATGAGGCAGGGATTGACACAGTGCTGACCTGTGACAATGGAATTGCGGCGGCCGGACAGATCGCCCTCGCCAAAAGACTTGGCATGACGGTGGTGGTGACAGATCACCATGAGGTGCCCTATGATGTGGGAGAGAACGGCAGCAGGACACAGCGGCTGCCGGCGGCGGATGCGGTGGTGGATCCTAAGCAGGGCGATTGTCTCTATCCCTATAAAGGAATCTGTGGTGCTGTGGTGGTTTATAAACTGATGCAGTTGTATATGGAAAGAATGGAGCAGCTTTCGCCGGACAGGTTCCCGGCGGGGAAGGTGCAGGAGATGCTGCAGGAACTGCTTGCCTTTGCAGCCTTTGCCACGGTGGGGGATGTGATGGAACTGACAGATGAGAACAGGATCATCGTCAAGTATGGCCTGCGGCAGATCGAACAGTCCGGCAACCATGGCCTGAGGGCCTTGACGGTAGTAAACGGTCTGCAGGATAAAACGCTTACGGTGTATCATATCGGTTTTGTTTTGGGGCCTTGTCTCAATGCTACGGGTCGTCTGGATACGGCCAGCCGGGCGCTTTCCATGTTCCGCACCAAAGACTGGGCGGAGGCGGTCGCCATTGCAGGGGAATTAAAGGAGTTAAACGACAGCAGAAAGGGTATGACGCTGCAGGGGATGGGCCAGGCAGTGGAACTGATAGAAAGTACGAACCTGCAAGAGGATAAGGTACTGGTGGTTTACCTGCCGGACTGTCATGAGAGCCTGGCGGGAATCATTGCCGGACGCATCAGGGAACGTTATCACAAACCGGCTTTCGTCCTCACCAAAACCCAGGAGGGCGTGAAAGGATCAGGGCGTTCCATAGATGCTTATCACATGTATGACAGGATGAGTGAATGTAAGGAGTTGTATATCAAGTATGGCGGCCATAAGCTGGCGGCTGGGGTGTCCATGCCGGAGGAGAATGTGGAGCCGTTCCGCAGATACCTGAATGAACACTGCGGGCTGTCGGAAGAAGACTTTGTGGAGACGATACATATTGACGTGCCCATGCCCATGTCTTACGTGACGATAGATTTTGTCAAGCAGCTGTCAGTGCTGGAACCCTTCGGCAACGGGAATCCCAAGCCTGTCTTTGCCCAGAAACAGGTAAAGATACTAAGAGGAAGCATCTTAGGCAAGAATAAGAACGTTGGGAAATATCGGGTGGAGGATGAGAACACCGGCCAGTATGATATGATGTATTTCGGGGACTTGGAAAGTTTTCATGCGTTTCTGGAAGAACATTTCGGGTCACAGGAACTTGACAGATTGTACGGGGCGGGCAGCAATGCAATCTGCATCAGTGTTGTGTACTATCCGGATATCAATGTGTACAGAGGGCAGGAAACATTACAGATGATCATGCAGGATTATTCCTGTTAG
>CAYUKT010000481.1:0-1822 GCA_964445285.1 uncultured Bacteroides sp.
AAATCTTATGCAGAAACCTATCTGGCACAGCATAAAGAGGAAATGCTTGCAGATACTAAGACCAGAATGTCCTTGGATGATCTGTTCAATCAGATCCAGGAGGGTAACCTCAAGGAACTGAACTTGATCGTCAAGGCGGACGTACAGGGCAGTGTGGAGGCAGTGAAACAGAGTCTGATGAAGCTTTCCAATGAGGAAGTGGTGGTGAAATGTATCCACGGCGGTGTGGGTGCCATCAATGAGTCCGATGTATCCCTGGCTTCTGCTTCTTCGGCAATCATCATAGGCTTTAATGTAAGGCCGGATGCCACCGCCAAGACTGTGGCGGAGCGCGAGGGCGTGGATGTGAGACTCTATAAGGTCATCTATCAGGCAATCGAGGATATCGAGGCGGCCATGAAGGGTATGCTGGATCCGATCTTTGAGGAGAAAGTGATCGGCCATGCGGAGGTACGTCAGATCTTCAAGGCATCAGCAATCGGTAATATCGCCGGTTCCTATGTGCTGGATGGCGAGTTCCAGAGAGGCTGTAAGATTCGTATTCACAGGGGTGACGAGCAGATTTATGAAGGTGCGCTTGCGTCCCTGAAGAGATTTAAGGATGACGTGAAGGAAGTCAAAGCCGGTTTTGAGTGCGGACTTGTGTTTGATGGTTTCGATAAGATGCAGGAACTGGATGTTGTGGAGGCATATATTATGGTGGAAGTACCCAGATAGCAGGGTGAAAAGAACTTCTAAAGACGTCCCGCCATGGGACGGGACGCCAAGAAGTTCTAGAAGTTGCGCTGCAACTTCCTTTCACCCGAGAGAATGCCTGGGAAGCGGCATTCTCTGTGAGGGTGCGGAATAATTGTGATGTGAATTAGAAAAGTAATATAAAGTAAGTAGTACTATATAGGCGGAAAGTTCTATAGAGTAAAAAGTATTGTGGTAAGAGAGCGTTATATATAAGTTATAAAATAAGTAAGAAAGGGCTGGGATGATGCGTAAGAACAGTGTAAAGAATACCCGGATCAACGGGGAAGTGCAGCGTGAGCTGGCACAGATCATCAGGGGAGGCATCAAGGATCCCAGAATTGCGCCGATGACTTCTGTGGTAGCGGTGGAAGTGGCGCCGGATTTAAAGACCTGCAAGGCGTGGATCAGTGTTCTCGGAGACGAGAAAGCACAGGAGGATACACTTGCAGGCCTAAAGAGTGCGGAAGGATTTATCAGGGGCAGGCTGGCGAAGACCATCAATCTGCGCAATACGCCCCAGATTACCTTTATCATGGATCAGTCCATTGCCTACGGGGTCAGTATGTCGAAGAAGATTGAGGAAGTGATGGCAACAGACCGGGAGGCAGTAAAGGCAGATGAGGGAAATGACGATGAGGATAATCAATGAGGTAAAAGAAGCAAAGAAAATAGCGATCGGCGGTCATGTGCGGCCTGACGGGGACTGTGTATGCTCTGTCATGGCTCTGTACCGATATTTGCAAAAAGAACTGCCGGAAGCACAGATTGACGTGTATCTGGAAAAGCCGACAGCGGTTTTTGACTGCATCCGGGGGATTGAGGAGATCTGCTCTGATTTTGGGACGGATGAGGTTTACGATGTTTTCCTGGCTTTAGATTGCAATGATGAGCGGCTGGGAGATGCGCTGCCGATATTTCAGAGGGCGGGCAGAAGGATCAACATTGACCATCATATCAGCAATACCGGCTGTGGGGACCTCAACATCATCGAGGCGGACAGGAGTTCCACCTCAGAACTTTTATATGATTTGATGGATCCTAAGAAGGTGGACGAGGAGATCGCGAAGGCAATTTATATCGGGAT
>CAYUKT010000482.1:0-1819 GCA_964445285.1 uncultured Bacteroides sp.
CTGCGAAGCGGGAACCGTGACAGGGGCAGTCCCAGGAGTGTTCTGCCGGATTCCATTTCAGGGCGCATCCCATATGCGGGCATCTGGGCCTGGTCGGCGTCAACAGATTCACCAGCGATTCTGCTGTATTGCATAAAAGCTGTCTTTTAAAAATACACCTTCCGGGATCAAACACCGCTGCATAAGGATTTTCAATCCCCTGTATCAAATCCGTCAACAGCATTGCCGATACCATAGCAGATGTTATACCCCATTTCTGAAAGCCTGCAGCCACATAACATCCTGGCATGGAGGGGGCATATGGCCCGATATAGGGCATTTCATCCAGCGGCATGCAATCCTGCGCCGCCCACCAGTATTTCTCTTCGGCTTCCGGATAATGCTTTCTGGCAAACTGCCGGAGTTCCTGCCAGCCCCCTCCCTTCTTACCGGTACGATGACTGCCGCCGCCCACCAGCAGCAAGTCTTTATAACTGCGAAAAGACAGGCCCTTCCTGTCTTCATCCACATACATACCTTCCATCTCCTGTGCCTGCTGTATTGCAATTACATAAGAACGATTCTGATATAATTTTATAAAATAACATCCGTGTTTATTATCGATCGGATAATGTGAAGCAAAGATCAACTGCTTATAAGTGATCACGCCCGCATCCGTGACTGCCCTGCCAGGCAATAACTGGGTGACAAAAGTGTGCTCCCGGATATTTAGATCCTCTGCAATTCCGGACAGAAATTTAAGCGGATGAAACTGCGCCTGATCCTCCATCATCACTGCGCCCGCTGTGGCAAAGGGAAGTTCCGGCGTCTCCACAATCTCATCCGCAAGCCCGAGCATACGGTAGCACGCCGCCTCTTCCTCCAGTTTCTTCCGGTTCTTTAGAGAATAGACGAAAGCCTTTCGGGAAATAAAATCACATTCGTAATTTTTAGCCAGCTCCGCATATTTCAAAACCGCTTTCTGATTCGCTTCCAAATACAGCTTTGTCTTTTCCAGGCCCATATGCCGCATCATCTTTGCGTAAATCAGCCCATGCTGGGCCGTAATCTTGGCCGTAGTATTTCCTGTTACACCATGACAGATTTCCTGACCATCAGCCAGCAGATAATCAATTCCCCGTTCTTGCAAAAAATGCGCACACAAAATCCCCGTGATACCGCCGCCGATGATCAGCACATCTGTCTTCACATCTCCTGCCAGTTTCTCAAAATGCGGCAAAGCCGCCGTCTTTCTCCAAACAGAATCCATAATCGCCTCCATCTAATAACATATACTCTGATAAAATAGCATGTGTTTTTGGATTAAAATTATACATAAACTCTGTTAGATATAGACGGCGGCCTGCCTTCCAAACTATCTGTCTTTGCAGACTGCTTCCAGATGCTCCCCCTTAAGTATAATCTGTATCACATCCTTGGCCTTTACCTGATCTGCCAAAATTAACTTCGCAGACAGTGTCTCCACATATTTCTGGATATATCTTTTCAGCGGCCTTGCCCCGTATACAGGGTCATAAGCATTCTCCACAATGAAGCGCTCCGCTTCCGGTGTCAGCTCAATCTGTAGTTCCCGATCCGCCAGCCTCCTGTTCAAATCTTCTATGATCAGACGGATGATACCGCCGATATTGTCCCTGGTCAGTGGTTTGAAGAGAATCGTCTCATCCAGCCTGTTTAAGAACTCCGGTCGGAAATGATTCCTAAGATCATCCATTACCAGCTTCTCCGTCTCCGGTGTGATCGCTCCCTGCGCATCAATACCCTCCAACAGATAATTGGCGCCGATATTGGAAGTCATGATCAAAATCGTATTCTTGAA
>CAYUKT010000483.1:0-1819 GCA_964445285.1 uncultured Bacteroides sp.
GAAATCATAAACTATGATGAATCAGTATAAAAACGAAACTGCACAGATACATGCACCACAAGCGCTGATTGAAAAAACCAAGGCGGCAGTGCGGGAAGAAGAGGCACGCATACGCAAAGGACAGGACAGCCAGATTCCGGTATCAGGGTCACAGGTTACTTATGTGGATTATGCGGCATATCAGAAGAAATATTCCTGGCGTAAATGGAGTTATCCGCTGACGGCGGCCGCTGCCGTGGTGATATTATTATCCGTATCTCTGGCTATGAAAGGTGTTTGGAAGGATAGATTTATGGGGAACCATACAGCTTCGGACGGGGCTATGCCGGCAGCGGAGGCGCCGGCGGCGGATGCAGGAGGAATGAGCGGTGCGGCTACAGGCAGTGTGATGGAGGAGATGGAGAGTGCAGACGCTGACGCGGGAGAAATGAGCGGTACGGTCACAAACGGTATGGCAGAAGATGTGGAGAGTGCGGCTAAAGCCCCGGAGAAAATGGAAAATACCGCGGGAGCCATGGCGGAAGAGGCCTTGGATAAGATGGATAATTCCGAGAGCGCGGCGGCAGAGGCGCCGGCGGCGGATTATGCTGAGGAAGAAACGCAGCGTGACATGCTGCAGGACAGCAGTGCCGAGAAGAAGGAAATGAAGCCGTTCCGATCTGCAAAAGGCGGCTATGTAGAGATAGAAGCTGTGGAAGAAAAGCCAGCTTTTTATGATGATCCGGCGGCGGAAGATGTTGTGTATGAAGGCCTGACGTTCCGGGTAATGAAAGAGAAAAAAGGCTGGATAGCATATGTGGAGTCGGCAGACGGGACAGCTTATGTGATCATCGGAACGTTTGATGAGTTAGATGTTTTCCTGAAAGAAGGGTATGATAAGCTGGAAAAAACAGAAAAGACTCATTCATAAAAAAATTTTTTGATAATGCAACCTTTTCCAATTCTGAAAGGTATTAAGGGTAGAGAGGTCACAAAAGATACCATCTGGTGCATCTTTCAGGGAGGAATCAGAGAAACAGTTTGAGAATGGAGGAAAAGGGATGAAAAAGTGTGTAAAGCAGATAACAGTATTGGGTATGGTTGGTGTTATGTTATTGACGGGCTGCGGCAGTTCACAGGATGGTGCCACTGCGGAAGCGCCGGCGGCAGTAGAAGATGCAGGATATGTCTCAGAGGAGGCGCCAGCAAAGGAGCAGCCTGTAGGAGCGTATGTTTCAGATGAAGCACCGGCAGAGGCGCCTGCGGCGGATGCCGGAGATGCTTATGCAGAGGCAGAAGCTGCGGATGAATACAACAATACCATAATGGCAGATGGGCAGAAAAAAATGGAAGACATGGATAGTGCCAGATCTGAGGCTGCTCCCGCTGACAGTTATTTAGGTTCCTGTTATGATTTTGATGACGAACTGCCGGATGATTCCGGGGAAGAATACAGTGAGTGGGAAGAAAAAGGTTTTTCTTCCGTGATGGCGGAGCCGCTCTCGACTTTTGCGGCGGATGTGGATACGGCTTCCTACAGCAACCTGCGCAGGCTGATCAGGGATGGCTATGATCTGGACAGCCTGCCGGACGGGGCGGTCAGGATCGAGGAGATGGTTAATTACTTCTCTTATGATTACAATGATCCCACAGGAACAGAACCCTTCGGTGTGACAACACAGATTGGACGCTGTCCCTGGAACGATGAGGCGGAACTTCTTATGATCGGTCTCAAGACACAGGATATAGATTATTCCCGTGCACCGGCATCGAATCTGGTATTTTTGCTGGATGTATCCGGTTCCATGTATTCGGACGATAAGCTGCCTCTTTTACAGGA
>CAYUKT010000484.1:0-1791 GCA_964445285.1 uncultured Bacteroides sp.
AGGATTTTTGCTCAAATTGTGTGAAATGTATAGGCAATCTGATAGATTAAAAAGTATTTTCTAAATATATAACGCGAGGTGGATTGCATGGATACGAAGATTCTGCTTGAAAACGGAACAAATGAGTTGGAAGTACTTGAATTTAAACTGGATGGAAATGCGTATGGTATTAATGTCGCGAAGATTAAGGAGATCATTAACTATCAGGAAGTGACTCCGGTTCCTAATGCGCACCCTAGTATTGAAGGTATTTTTATGCCGCGTGATACAATGATTACGGCAATCGACTTGAAGAACTGTTTACAGAGGGGTGTATCAGAGCCTGGCGGATTATTTATTGTCACGAATTTTAATAAGTTGGATATTGCTTTCCATGTGGATTCTGTGGTGGGTATTCATCGTGTATCATGGAGAGAGATTATCAAGCCGGGATCAACAGTATCTACCTCAGAAGATGGTGTTTCTACAGGTATTATCAAATTTGATGACAGATTGATCATCATTCTGGACTTTGAGAAGATCGTGACAGATATCAATCCTGAGACAGGACTTAAGATTACGGATATTGAAGAGTTGGGCGAGAGACACAGAATTGATGTGCCTATTTTGATCGCAGAAGATTCCCCGCTGTTGAATAAGTTGATTGTTGAATCCTTACATAAAGCAGGATATGTGAATCTGATTCATACAGAGAACGGACAGCAGGCATATGATGTTATTCAGGAGTGCAAGAAGGAAGGTACATTGAAAGATCATGTACAGTGTATTATCACAGATATTGAGATGCCGCTGATGGATGGTCATCGTCTGACAAAGTTGGTGAAATCTGATGATGAAACAAAAGATATTCCGATTATTATTTTCTCATCACTGGTCAATGAGGATATGATGAGAAAAGGTGAGGCTCTCGGGGCAAATGCACAGCTTTCCAAACCGGAGATTGGTAATTTGGTGAGAGTAGTTGATGATCTGGTCTTAAATAAGTAAGTAGTATATGCCAATGCGTAAGGGCCGGGAGATTCCCGGCTTTTACTTTGTGCTGTGATACGGTTGCACAGACGGAGATTAAGAAATGGATGATAGGATAAGGGAAGTAAGGGAAAAGATAGAGGATGCGCAGCTGGTCCTGATTGGGATTGGGGAAGATTTTCAGTATGACTGGAACGCTCTTTTACAGGATGCCAGATATCAGGAGATTGAACAAGAAATTGGCGAGGATGAGCAACATATCTGGATCGTGCCTTTTTTACAAAAGATGATACTTCAACAGCTGCAAGAAGATAAATGGAAAAGGGCATATGATACATTAGCGGATTTAGTGAGTGAGAAAAACTATTTTATTGTCTCACTTTGTATGGACGATCGGATTTATGAGTCTCATTTTGATCAGCAGAAAATCGTAACACCCTGCGGCGGGTTCCGTAAAATGCAGTGTGACTGTAATTGTTCCGGAAAACTTAAAGATATGTCGTTGGAGAGTTATGAGGCAGTTTTAAAATACTATAAAAAAGAATTACCGTTGTCTGCTTTACAGGAACCGACTTGTGAAGTGTGCGGTGATAAACTAAGGTTTAATCAATTAGGAGTGAGCAAATATGCGGAAGAGGGATACCTGAAGCAATGGGGTGATTATACGAAATGGCTGCAGGGGACGGTGAACAAAAAGCTTTGTGTTTTGGAGCTGGGAGTTGGACTGGAATATCCCAAGATTATCCGTTTTCCCTTTGAAAAGATAGTATTTTATAACCAGAAAGCATTTATGTACCGCGTACATCCTGTGGTATATCAAAT
>CAYUKT010000485.1:0-1784 GCA_964445285.1 uncultured Bacteroides sp.
TTCATATGCGCTCGGTTTACATAAGTCCACTCGCCATGTAAAATCCTTCCCGCATCCGCCTCTATCACAATCTCCAAATCTTCCACGATCACTTCCTTCTTGCTGCCAAGAAGCGCCCCAAAATAGTCCTGGGACTGGCGATGCTTCTCAATATCCACATTCTCTACCGCACCGTGCATCCTTTTGATCAAATTCATCAGATTCGCATTTTTCTTTTCTGCCCTGCCCATAGTACCTCCATGATTTCTTCTTGTTTTTCCGCGCGTTCTTCCAGAAAAGGTAAATATTATGAAAAAATAAAATATTATTAATTTTATTTATATTTTACCATAAAATTGAGTATATGTGTTATACTTTAAACGATACTATGAAAAATGGGATTATTATCTCTTGCCTTACAGTAAATTATGACACAAAACAATCATCCGACTAAACAAAATAAACAAATCAACCTACAATCAAATACGCAGACTGCCAGGCAGTCCACTCGCAACAAAAAAGACGTCTGGTACAAGCTGGATCTGTCTGCCATTGTCTATCCTACTTTACAGCGGCGGGACTTTTCTTCGGTCTATCGTCTGTCTGTTGTTTTAAAGGAAGAGATCGATCCGGTGCTTCTGCAAAAAGCCCTGGACAAGACACTAACTCGTTTTCCGACTTATAAGGTAGCTATCAGAAAGGGGCTGTTCTGGCGCTATTTAGAGCCCAACAACAGGCCCGGACCATATGTGCGGGAAGATATCAAGAATCCCTGCATGCCCATGCATTTTAAAGGTAACAACCGCTATCTTATTAGGGTATATTATTATGGACGGCGTATTGCCCTGGAAGCACACCACTGTCTTGGCGATGGCACCGGCGGTATGTGCCTGTTGCAGACACTAATAGCCGTATATCTCGGTATGCAGGGACATTCCATCACGCCTTCCGGCTTTGTCCTGGATCTTGAGGAAACGCCGGATCCCGGTGAATTGGAAGACGCCTATATGCGCTATGCTACCGCTAAGGTAAAACCACCCCGTCCCGCCGAGAAGACCTATCGTGTACGGGGCACGAAGGAACCCTTCTACACACTCAACATCATAGACGGCATCCTGTCAGTGCAGGAAGTAATGGCTGTCGCCAAACGATACGGCGCCACCATCACAGAATACTTAAATGCTGTACTGCTCTACGCCCTGCTGCTGAAGCAGAATGAGGAATTCCATTTAAAGCTGCGCCCGGTGCGCATCGCCATGCCGGTGAACCTGCGCCGTTTCTTTCCTTCCAAAACCCTGCGCAACTTTATCACCATGGTATACCCTTCCATCGATCCCCGTCTGGGCGAATACAGCTTCGAGGAAATCGTGGCGCAGGTTCATAATTTCATGCGTTATTATATAAATGATAAATTCCTGTGCGGCGATATCACCACCAACGCCGCCACCCAGCACAATCTTCTGATCCGCATAGTGCCGCTTTTTATCAAGGATCTGGTGGTTAAAACTTTTTACACAAGAGTACAGGATAAAAATTCTTCTGCCGGCCTCACCAATATGGGCGCTTTACAGGTGCCGGCTGATATGAAACCCTATATTGAGCGCTTTGATATTTATATGGGCCAGCCTTTTTCCTCCCGTACCAACTGTGCCATCATCAGTTTTGAGGACATTCTGACCATCAACTTTGCCAGCAGCATCATTGAGGCCGATGTGGAACGTCATGTTTTCCGCAAACTGGTACAGGACGGCTTCCAGGTCAAGATTGAGAGGATCCGTACCCACGAGCTATCTTTCGACCCATGC
>CAYUKT010000486.1:0-1783 GCA_964445285.1 uncultured Bacteroides sp.
TCATACTTGCCGTCATGTTTTGCATGTGTCAGAGTAGACTTACCGGAACCTGACAGACCATATACGGAAGCAACGAATTTCTTGCCGCCCTCTAAGGAGTACTCTTTCTGACCGCCGTGGCAGGAAGCATAACCGTTTCTGTTAGCCAGTGCCCATGCCATTGTCAGGGTACCCTTCTTATGCTCACCAAAATACTTCATACCAAGGATTGCTGCGCAGTTCTCATTGGTATCAAAGTAGCACAGTGTCAAAGGATCGCTTAAGCAGCTGTAATCTACATCAGGAGCCTCGTGAGGTGCCCACTGAGGATCAGAGAAGATATAGATATCAGGCTCATTGCCATCACCAACCGGCTTGGAATTCTTGTACATCTTAACATATTCATCAGATGTATACTGGAAGTTGATCATCCAGTTATACAGCAGGTTCTCTTCTCCTTCCGGAATCAGAAGGTGTGCCTTAACCATAAACTCAGGATCAAGACCTACGAAACACTCTGCATGATACATGGTTTTCCAACGTGTCACATAAACAGCGTCCATTACTACTTTATCCAGCTTCACCTCGTCCACACCAGGCTCACCCTTGATACGGCGCGCTGCCGCATAACGGCCTGTAACCGCACCGTCATTAAATAACAGAACCTTAGCATCTGCAGGAAGACCGAAAGTCTCACCATCTTTGACCGGCATGTCTGTCACAACCGTACCAGGTGAATTCTTAGCCAGTTCATAAGCTTCTCTCAAGGTGTTAACCTTAACTACATTGTTTCCGTAAAATGCTGCCTCGATGATGGAACGGGTCTTAGAAAAACCAACCTTGCCAGCACCAATTTCGGAAATGGGATAATACGCTTTTGTTGCCATATTATGTTCTCCTCCTTAAAAATTGTATTATTTCACGGAATACCAGGATTAGTCCCGGAACCCCGAACTTCCCTTGTATGCACGCCAATCCGTACACCTTTAACATTATCTCAGACAGGATTTAAAAAGTCAATATTAAAACAGGGCCGTAAGCGATTTCTTCTGCTCCATCTGCTTTCTGATCATGTGCATCCGATACTGTCCAAGCAGTTCCTCCTGTTTCTTCTTGGAAACTGCCTTCGGGAAATCCAAATCTTCCAACCTGCTTCTGGATGACAGCTGATTTAAAGCTGCTGAAGAATTATAATTCTGTACACGCTGCAGAGCGTTCATGGAACCACCCAGACTACCTCTGCGTTCAGAAACCATATCCATCGCTTTCTTGATGGAATCCAGATTGAAATCCTTGGAAGTAACATCCAGATCGGCGATTCCCAGCGCCTCCAGAGTGGAATTCTCCATTTGGATCCTCATACCGCCGCCGTTTGGAGATGTAGCCACCGCCATATCCGCCATACTGCCGTCCAACATCTTCTGTTCATTAAAAGAAGTATCCCTTGCCAGGGATTCGATCCCCTGTTTGAGCTGATCGATCTCTTTCTGATAAATCTGCTTATCAGCATCAGAATTAATGCCATTCATGGACCTGATGGCAAGTTCATGAATCCGCTGCAGATAATCCGCCATGCCTCCCAGCGCACCTTCCGCCACATTGGCCGCATTCATAGCCATCCCGGCGTTTTCCGCGCCGACACGAAGCCCGGTCTCCTGACTCTGCATCCGCTTCGCAATGGCCATCCCTGCCGCGTCATCTTTGGCCGTATTGATCCGCTTACCACTGGCAAGATGTGAATAAGCCCCAAAAAGACCTTTTTGAGATGATATCGCGTTCATAATCATGCTCCTTTCCCTTTCTG
>CAYUKT010000487.1:0-1774 GCA_964445285.1 uncultured Bacteroides sp.
TTCTTCTCACATACCAGTTGCTCATCTCGTCCACAAAGTTATCCAGGACTCTTGCAGCCTCCGGGATCCTGTACTGATCCAGATGGTTATCCACTTCCTTCACTGCCGTATTTAATTTGGATAACAGCCATTTATCCATGACCGGAAGTTTAGCGTATTCCAGACTGTATTTGGTCGCATCAAACTGATCGATATTCGCATAGAGCACAAAGAAAGCGTAGGTATTCCACAGGGTACCTAAGAATTTTCTCTGCCCCTCCTGCACAGCCTTGCCGTGGAAACGATTAGGCAGCCAGGGCGCCGAATTGATATAGAAATACCAGCGGATCGCATCCGCTCCGTAAGTCGCCAATGCTTCAAAAGGATCCACCGCATTGCCCTTGGACTTACTCATCTTCTGTACGTTCTCATCATGTACATGCCCTAAAACGATAACATTCTCAAAAGGAGACTTATTAAACAGCAGGGTGGATTCCGCCAGCAGAGAATAGAACCACCCTCTGGTCTGATCCACAGCCTCGGAGATAAACTGGGCCGGGAACTGTTTCTCAAACAGATCCTGATTCTCAAAAGGATAGTGATGCTGAGCAAAAGGCATGGCACCGGAATCGAACCAGCAGTCAATGACCTCCGGCACACGTTTCATGGTCTTGCCGCACTTCGGACAGGTACAGGTGATTTCATCAATATAGGGTCTGTGCAGCTCCACGGTCTGTGCTGCCGGATTGCCGCTCATCTTCTCCAACTCATCCCGGGAACCGATGGCCTCCATATGGCCGCAGTCCTCACACTCCCACACATTTAAAGGCGTGCCCCAATAACGGTTCCTGGAAATGCCCCAGTCCTGAATATTCTCAAGCCAGTTGCCGAAACGCCCCTCACCGATGGACTCCGGAATCCAGTTGACTGTCTTATTGTTGGCCACCAGATCATCCCGCACCGCCGTCATCTTGATAAACCAGGACTCTCTTGCATAATAGATCAGCGGGGTATCACAGCGCCAGCAGAAAGGATAATCATGCTCAAACTTCGGCGCGTCAAACAACTTACCCTCTTTATCCAGATCCTTGATGATCTCCGGGTCTGCGTCCTTTACAAAAATACCCGCATAGTCCGTCTCTTCTGTCATATTACCTTTACCGTCCACAAACTGCACCAAGGGCAGATCATACTTACGTCCCACCTGGGCATCGTCCTCACCAAAGGCCGGCGCAATATGGACAATACCGGTACCGTCTGTCATAGTAACGTAATTATCGCAAGTCACATAATGGGCTTTCTTTTTCTGTCTCTCCGCCTCCTTACCGGCACAGGCAAAGAGAGGCTCGTACGCTTTATATTCCAGATCCGTACCCACATAGGTTTCCAGGATTTCATAGGCAGGGGTATCATCTGTCGCCAGTTTGCCAAGCACCGTATCTAACAATGCCTGGGCCATATAATAGGTATAACCGTCTGCCGCTTTCACCTTCACGTAAGTCTCATCGGGATTCACACACAGCGCCACATTGGAGGGCAGTGTCCAGGGTGTGGTCGTCCATGCCAGGAAATAAGCATCCTCTCCCACTACCTTAAATCTTGCCACGGCGGAGCGCTCCTTCACCGCCTTGTAACCCTGTGCCACCTCATGGGATGACAAGGGTGTGCCACAGCGCGGGCAGTAAGGCACGATCTTAAAGCCCTTATAGAGAAGTCCTTTGTCCCAGATCTGTTTGAGCGCCCACCACTCAGACTCGATAAAATCATCGTGATAAGTCACATAAGGATCGTCCAT
>CAYUKT010000488.1:0-1773 GCA_964445285.1 uncultured Bacteroides sp.
CTCCTTCCGAGGGCGGCAGGTACGTTCACAAGATATGGTCTGGTTGTTAATGGGATGCACTATCACAATATCAATTTCAGGGAACAATATCTGAATGGGAAAGAGTGCCTTGCTGCTTACAATCCAGATAATGTATGCCAGATATGGCTGATTGAAAATGGCTCTTACATTCCCTTTGATCTGATAGAAAGCAGATACAGGGAGAAGAACCTGACAGGTGTACAGGAAATGAAACGGCGGCAGAGAGATTTGGTAAGGCAGGAGGCAGAAAACAAGACACAGGCAGAGATTGACCTTGCAGGGCATATCCAAAAGCATTCTGACTTGTTTTTAGAAAGTATCGTGACCCCGGCATTTGATAATTTTGGTTATAAGGTTATACGAGCTGATAATATAGGGAAGCCAGGAATGATATAGACCGTCAAATTCCCATCCCCCAAATCCCCCGTTTCCCGTCAAATAAATATATCCCTTGGATAAGTTAATCTGATGCATTCCGCGTCAGATTGTTTTGTTTATGGCTCTGTCTGTGCTATCATACTATAGTCACTCATGAGCAAAAGAAAAGGCAGGAGCCCACCTACCACAGTCTGCTTCCTGCCTTTCCATTACACCGTGGGCATCCATAAAAATGAATGCCGCCAGCAAGACTATGATAACCGTATTTGTCAGTGAAAACAACCCCATTTCCCAAAAATCTTATGTTGACGCCGTGAATCAGATCGATCTTTTCTGCCTGCCCTGTACCTGCGGCTGCCAAGGCTCCCTTATCCGTTACGGCTCCTACCGCCGCCATGTCAAGGCTGGCGGCACAAAGTTTCCGCTTATCATCCAGCGTGTCCTGTGCCAGAGCTGCGGCCGCTCCCATGCCCTCATTCCCTCAGGTCTGGTTCCCTATTCCCAGATTCCCCTGGAAGACCAGGTTTCCCTGATTGAAGCCTTTGAAGAGGGCAGCGGCCCGGAGGCTGTACTTGATGCGAACCCTGAGATCGATGACCGCACGCCGCCCCGTCTCATCCGGGTGTACCTGGCCTGTTGGCGGGAACGCCTTCTCTCCGAACGGATCATCCTAAGACCACTTATCCGGCTGACACGGCAGTGCCTGTCACTTTTCGGGAAACAATTCATGCAGATAAAAAATACACCAAATATTTTTTACCCGCCACCAACATAACCTGCCGTGCATTCCTGTGTTATCTTCTTTATACTCCTCTTATCATCGAAAAAAGGAGGAACCATACCTATGGAACAGCAAAAGAAACATGATATCGCACTCATGAAATACTCTGCCATTGCCCCTGTCATCTCCGGTCTTCCGGCACAGTACAAAAGCTTCAGCGAATATTTCCGCGAAGTCTCGGAATGGGGCATCCTGCACCCGGACGGAAGCCTGCGCCACTATGCCACATCCACCATTGCCAAATGGTACGAACTCTATGTCAAAGACGGTTTTGACGCCTTAAAGCCCTCCGGCCGCTCTGATGAGGGAAAGACGCGCAGACTTGACAGGGCTGTGCAGGAGCAGATCATTTATCTTAAGGAACATTACCCAAGGATGAGCGCCGCCGCCATCTATAAACAGCTGCAGCATGACGGCTCCATCCGCCGGGGAGAGCTCTCCGAATCAACGGTCCTGCGCTTCATTAACCGCCTTTGTGTGGAAAAGAAGCTGACAGACCATCAGGACATGCGCCGCTATGAACGCCCCCATATCAATGAAGTGTGGTGCGGGGATTCTTCCGCCGGACCTTATCTGAAAACGCCCGATGGAAA
>CAYUKT010000489.1:0-1766 GCA_964445285.1 uncultured Bacteroides sp.
TGCCCTCTAGTACTTAAGGAGGGGATGCCTATGGACACATTAGAGATTCTCACTCTTCTGCTTGTCATTTTTACAGCATTAGCTTACATAGACAATCATAACAGCAAAAAGAAATAGCATCCTGAACCCCAGAAAAGTTTAGATGCCATTTCCTTTTGCATTTCAATTTTACTGAGGGCGAATCGTAGTCACACCCAATTGCCTTTCTGAGTAGATTATACACTAGAGTGGTTGAGAAATCAACCACTCTTTTCACATCTTTTAGAACTTAAAACTGCGCCAAATACCCTTTCACATTCTCCGTGATATTCCCGCCAAAGACCGCTGAACCTGCTACGATCACATTGGCGCCGGCTTCCAATACTACCTTGGCATTTTCCCGCGTGATACCGCCATCCACCTCGATATCCAAGTCTATGCCCATCTCGTCTGCCATCTGTCTTACCTGGCGTATCCGCTCCGTGGATTCCGGTATATACTTCTGTCCTCCAAATCCCGGTTCCACTGTCATCACCAGAAGCATATCCAATTTATGCAGATATTTCCTGACCGCTTCCACGGGCGTCTTGGGTTTGATCGACATACCCACCCGGCAGCCCAGGCTGCGGATCAGGTCGATCGTTTCATCCGCGTCCTCCGTGGCTTCCAGATGGAAGGTGATGCTGTCAGCGCCGCATGCCTTAAATTCTTTGACATAGCGCTCCGGTTCCACGATCATCAGGTGTACATCAAACACTTTATCTGTCACCTTACGGATGGTGCGGATCACCGGCATCCCAAAGGAAATCGATGGCACGAAAACACCGTCCATCACATCGATATGTATATATTCTGCGCCGGCCTCACAGGCCTCCTTCATCTGCTCCCCCAATCTGGCAAAATCCGCCGCCAGAATGGAAGGAGATAAAATATTTTTTCTCTCTGACATCTCAAATGCCCCTCTATCGCCAGATTGTGATTTATTTTACGAAGTCTTTTACCTTTGCGTAGATTCCTTTTCCGTCTAAGCCGTATTTCTCTACCAGAGCAGCTGCCGGGCCGGACTCACCGAAGGTATCCTGCATGCCGATCCGCAGTACGGGTGTGGGATGTTTCTCAGACAGGCAGTCGCATACTGCGCTTCCAAGGCCGCCAATCACGGTATGCTCTTCCGCTGTCACAACTTTACCGGTCTTCTTCGCAGATGCGAGCACCAGCTCTTCGTCCAGAGGCTTGATGGTGTGAATATTGATCACTTCCGCCTGAATACCGTCAGCCGCAAGCATTTCCGCCGCATCCAGTGCAGAGGAAACGGTGATACCGCTGGCGATGATGGTCACATCGGTGCCCTCTCTTAAAAGAACGCCCTTGCCAATCTCAAATTTATAATCAGGCTTATCGTTGATCACCGGTACTGCAGCACGTCCAAAACGCAAATACACGGGGCCTTCGAACTCAATTGCCGCTCTGACAGCCGCTTTTGCTTCCACATCATCGGAAGGTACGATCACTGTCATGCCGGGGATGGTGCGCATCAGAGCCACATCTTCATTACACTGATGGGTTGCGCCGTCCTCACCAACGGTGATACCTGCATGGGTCGCACCAATCTTGACATTCAAGTGCGGATAACCGATAGAGTTACGCACCTGCTCAAAGTTACGTCCAGCTGCAAACATTGCAAAAGAACTGATGAAAGGTACTTTACCGCAAGTCGCGAGACCAGCCGCAATACCAGTCATATTACACTCCGCGATACCGCAGTCAATATGGCGGTCCGGGAAGGC
>CAYUKT010000490.1:0-1757 GCA_964445285.1 uncultured Bacteroides sp.
ATCCATATTTTCTTTTACACATCTATATTATTAGAGTGGGAAAATTAAAAAGAGGTTACATAATTTCTTAAAATTTTTAGGAACTTAATCCTGAGAATGCAGGTACTCCACCACAGCGGCATGTAATTCCGAACTCCCCTGATGGAAAAGCTCCTCATTCTCATAATCCGCCTTTAATAAGCCGCCAAAAACTTCTTCCATATCTGCCCGCGTATAAACATGCAGTGAGGCTGCCACATCGCTGCCTGAAGGCTGTCTGATATACATTGTAACCTCATCCACATTTCCGATGGCATAGAACAGCATTGCAGCATTAAAATACATCATATCCAGATCTTCCTGCAGAATGCTGCTTGTGGTCATCTCATATTCAAACCGGACAGAGTAGGGCTTTTTCCCTGTTTGCAGAGAAATATCTCCCTTAAAATTAAGGGTTGACGGCACCGGCAGTGCATTGACCAGCGCACTTACCTTTACATTGTCACCCACATATGGTGTGCGGTTTTTCGTCAGGTTATTCAGTAATTCTTCCCGCATCTCCCCATTAAGACTTAACACGACCACATCCGCCAATGCCTTTTCCAATGCATCACTGATACTTTCCATTTCCTGTAAATATCTGTCCTCGACTTTACCGTAATCAGCCTTAATATAGACAAAACATCCTTTATGCGACAATGCATCTATGTTGACCTCTTTGGCCGGATAAGTTGTTGTCGTGATAATCTCCTCATTGGGCAGATACTCCACTGTCACCTCCGGATCATCTTCTTCGGCCAGCTCCACCGCCTCCAGACTCTGCCCCTCCTCAAAAGGCAGGAAAATGGTATAACTCTCCGTCTCTTCCGGGGCAGGGATCTGGGTCGAACCGTTCTCTTCCGGTATAATATACTCAGACTCTGTATTACTGTCTGTTCCCGGCACATAAATATGTTCTGTTTCCGCATTGCTGTCTGTTCCCGGCACCCCATCGGCTTCGTACGAATCGTCATGTATGATAATATCTTCGTGCCATAATGCCCCGGCCTCTTTTCCCGATTCCCCTCCTAACGATGAATAGGGTGTATAAGTGTGTTCCGTCACACGCACCGGTTCCGGAGAGATCCCCAGATATGCTTTTAAAAAATAATTATCTCCATAATCGCCTATGGGTATGACCTTTCGACCGTCATCTATCAGCTGTAAAGTATCTTTCAGGCTCATTCTGGCAAACCTGCCCACCTCCTGCCTGGATTCCATATGATAAATGACCACGTCCTCCTTTCCCTCCTCACGCACCTGTCCGCAGATACCACGAATACTTTCCGGCAGGGGAATCCGCATATCCGCTCCCGTTACGGTATCCGTATCCTGTCCAAAAGCCATGATCCTGACACTTTCATGGCTCCTGGTAAATGCGAACACAAAGACAGCCGCCATCAACACCACCGTCAAGATTACCGCCGCGCGGAGCACTTTGGGCTTTCCGGCAATATAACCAATACGCTCCCTGACGCTCTTGCCACTGCCGGTCATGGTAGTCGCATTGCAGAGCAGGTCAAAGACCTTCGCTTTTCTGGTAATGATCGAGAGCAATGTCTCCCCATAAGAAATCCTTTCCTCTTCACCCAGAAGTAAAAGTGCCGTTTCATCGCAGGCCAGTTCGCAATCCCGTTTAGACAGGATAGCCGCCGCCCATACAAGAGGGTGGAACCAATATACTGTCACAAGAATTTCCCGCAGCATGCCCCAGAGGCTGTCGCCATGTTTCTTGTGAC
>CAYUKT010000491.1:0-1756 GCA_964445285.1 uncultured Bacteroides sp.
GGTCATATTGTACAATCATTTTCGCATGGCTGAACTGTTACGGCAGTTAATGTGGAATCTCCGCCATCTGCTTGACATAATCGTTATTCTCGCTGGCAAAAGATATGATCTGTCCCTGAGTCGCATACTGCATGCCCAGCTCCTGGATCGCCACCCGCCTGATCTCCTCCAGATCGATACTGCTCGTTATCCTGCTGTATTCTTCGTCATTTGCCACCTTTAAGTCATTCAACTCCCTTTCCAGTTTGGAAATATTCTTCACACTGTTGGTAATATCCGACTGCAGTCCTACATAATAAATCAGGATCATGCCTGTTGCCACCAGCGCCGCACACAGAAACATCACATAACCAATGCTCATGTGCTTTGCACGCTCTCTATTCTTCTTGATGGTATTGTTATTGACCTTACGCTGCGGACGCTTCCTGATTTCCTCAGTCACGTCTGCCCTCCTGACCGTATTGCCCTGCACATAATACTGGCTGCGCCTGTCGGCCGTACGGTTCCGGTCTGCTCTTACGTTACCGCTTCTCTGTGTTGCCGCCATCTTTTACCTGTTCCCCTCTGTCTTACTAAATACACGCAGTTTTGCGCTCTTCGCCCTCTTATTGGCCGTCATCTCTTCTTCTGACGGCAGAATAGGCTTTCTGGTTACCACTTTGCCCTTCGAAACTTGTCCGCACACACACACCGGAAAATCCGGTGGGCAGGTACAGGGATTCTCATTCTTCCGAAAAGCCGATTTTACAATCCTGTCCTCCAGGGAATGAAAGGTGATGATACAAATCCTTCCTCCCGGATACAACATTTCTATCAGTTGGTCCAGGGAATCTTTCAAGACTTCCAGTTCCCTGTTGCATTCTATCCTGATCGCCTGAAAAGTGCGTTTGGCGGGATGCCCTCCCACGGCCCGCATTTTGGCCGGTATCGCCGCTTTGATGATATCACACAGCTGTCCGGTGGTCTCCACAGGCTTGTCCTTCCTGGCTGCCGCGATGTGCTTCGCTATATTCTTGGCGAACTGCTCCTCGCCATAATCCCTGATGATCCGATATAGATCCGCTTCTGAATAATCGTTAACGATCTCTTTCGCACTCAGGGACTGCCTTGTATCCATCCGCATATCCAGCATCGTATCGTATTTATAGGAAAACCCTCTCTCCACATTGTCCAGTTGAAAAGAAGATACCCCCAGATCCAGGACAATGCCGTCCACTCTGTCAATGCCGATCTGCTGCAGGGCTTCCCTCATATTACAGTAATTATCCCGGATCAGTGTGACGCGCTCTTTGTAAGGCTCCAAACGCTTTCCCGCCGCCGCAATGGCGTCCGCGTCCTGATCGATACCGATCAGCCTGCCAGCTCCCGTAAGCCTCGCTGCTATCTGACTGGCATGTCCGCCGCCGCCCAGCGTACCATCCACATATATCCCTTCCGGTTTGATATCCAGGTTCTCTATCGTTTCCTGCAGAAGCACTGAAGTATGTTTAAATTCCATCTGCCATCTTCTCCTAGATCCCAAGGCCAAGTTCCGCCATGTGTTCCGCTATCTCGTCCATATCTTCACAGGCCGCCACGCCGTCAAAGCGCTCCCTGCTCCAGATCTCTATCCTGCTTCCCACACCGATGAAAACCACATCCTTGTTCAGTCCCGCAAACTCCCGCAGAACATTGGGCACCAAGATACGCCCCTGCTTGTCAACTTCCGCTTCTGTCGCTCCTGCCAGAAAAAATCTTACAAACTGCCTGGCTTCTT
>CAYUKT010000492.1:0-1751 GCA_964445285.1 uncultured Bacteroides sp.
GCACTGCTCATCGTTATCGCAGCGCTCTTTGGCGTCTATCAGTTCACAAGAGGTGCCGCCACGCAGGGCGCGAAAAGCATCACCGTTGACGTATTCCACAAAGATGGCTCACAGAAAACCTTTAACTACCATACGGATCGGGAATACCTCGGGGAAGTGCTTACCGATGAAGAACTTGTTTCAGGCGAGATCGGCGCCTACGGCATGTTTATCACGACCGTAGATGGTGAGACCGCGGATGATACCAATCAGGAATGGTGGTGTATCACCAAGGACAACGGACAGCTCAACACTTCCGCAGACCAGACACCTATCGCAGACGGCGATAACTATGAGCTGACCCTTACGGTAGGATATTGACGCCATGCAGAAACAAAAGAGCGGTCATGTTAACAAAACGATACAACTTGTCACCATGGGAGCACTCAGCGGCATCCTGCTGGCGGGACAGCTCGGCCTGTCATTTCTCCCTAATATTGAAGTGGTCAGCACCCTGATCATCCTGTATACTTTGACTTATAAAAGACGTGTCTTTCCAGTGATTTTAACCTTTGTTCTCCTGGAAGGAATCATATTCGGGTTTGGTATCTGGTGGATCAGCTATCTGTATGTCTGGAATATTCTGGCCCTTATTGTACTGGCATTACAGAAAATGGATTCCGCCATCCTCTGGGCCGTGGTCTCCGGGGCTTTTGGATTGCTGTTTGGCGCTCTGTGCGCCATTCCCTACCTGGTGACTGGCGGTCCCGGCGCCGCTTTTGCCTATTGGAGCGCCGGAATCCCCTATGACATTCTCCACTGCGGCGGAAATTTTGTACTCACGCTGGTTCTGTATAGGCCGCTGCTTCATCTGTTAAAATATTTACAGACCGCCCTGCAGCAGAATCAGGAAATTTAAGTTTCCCTATAGTGTAAAAAGACCAGACGCTCATCTTGTCCGGCCTTTTATATACTATGAAATTACCTTGCTCAAAAACAGCTCCATCGGCTGTTCATATCCCGGAACATCGATGACAAACCCACCGCAGTCCCGATAGCCCAGCTTCCTATAAAAATGCTGGGCGCTTTCGTCTACCTGGGTAGAAGTAAGAACCATACCATATCCCTGAGATTTCATATCCATTTCCCAATATTCCATAAGACTTCTGCCATACCCCCTGCCCTGCCATCTTTCGCCCACAAAAAGCATGGTACAAAAAGGAGTATTATCCCAGAAAAGATTATACCTTAACAGGCCGGCCGGCGTCCCATCTGCTATGATAACATAACCTCTTTTATCCCGGACTTTATTTACAAATTCTGCTTGCGGCAAGTGGCTGTCCAGGCTGTACCAAAACTCTTTATCTTCCACCTGCACATATCTGATATCTGTCATAATTGCCGACTCCCGTGCTATTTACTCTTCCATTTCTCACATCTCTACATGCCTTCCGCTTCTTCCTGCGCATCCTCCTCCAAAACAACGGAAACAAATTTGGCCATCAAGGGAATATACGTAGCAACAAAAACAGCTGCGGCTGCTATCCCTGCAGGTTTCCGGTTCTTTTCCGGTATGTGGATGCCAACCAGGACACCCATGGCAAAGAGGCAGAATTTGAGAAGTGCAAAGTCTTTCCAGGTGCTTTGCCTGATGTACTTGTCTGCGTAATTAAATAGCTGCTTCATAGTGATATCCCTCCCTTTTTTAAAATTAACGTTATCCTATGGTTATATCATAACATGACTGGCCTCAATCGTATAGTACCTCTGCT
>CAYUKT010000493.1:0-1750 GCA_964445285.1 uncultured Bacteroides sp.
AGATCAGGGAACAGCTCAAAGAACAGATATTAAACGGCCAGATCCCGGAAGGAAGCACCTTACCGTCCATCAGGCAGCTGGCGAAGGAAGTGGGTGTCAGTGTGATCACCACCACACGCGCCTACAATGACCTGGAAGCCGAGGGCTTTATTGCCAGTATGCAGGGCAAGGGGAGTGTGGTGCTCTCCATCGACAACAGCCTGCTAAAGGAGCAGAGTCTGATGAGGATTGAGGAGGGGCTCACCACGGCCATAGAAACGGCGCGGACCATGGGCATGTCCGAGGAAGAACTTCTGGGTGTTTTTAGGAATTTACTGGAAAGATAGGAGAGGAATCATATGGAATTGTTGGAAGTGAAGAACCTGTCAAAACATTATAAGGCTTTTGACTTGCAGAATATTAATTTTACCCTGCCCAGAGGCTATATCATGGGCTATGTGGGGCCGAACGGCTCTGGTAAGAGCACTACACTCAACCTGATCACCAATATCTGCAAGTGTACAGAAGGGGAAATCCGTATCAATGGGATCAGCTGTGAGGAAGATGCGGTGGCCTACAAGGAACAGATCGGTTATATCGGAGATGAGTTCTATTTTCCGGACAACTTTAAGGTGAAAAATATCAGACGGGTGCTGAAAAACTTTTATCCCACTTTTTCCGCGGAAAAGTTCAACGGTTTCTTGAAAAAATGGAATTTGCCGGAGAAGAAGCCGATCAAGGATTTCTCCAGGGGTATGAAAGTGATGCTGATGTTTGCATCGGTGCTTTCCCGGGACACGAAGCTTCTGGTCCTGGATGAGGCTACCAATGGGTTAGATCCGGTGATGCGTACGGAAATATTAGGGCTTTTACAGGAATATGTGATGGACGGCGAGCGGAGCGTGATCTTCTCCACTCATATCTTAAGTGATCTGGAACAGATTGCGGATTATATCTATTTTATCCATCAGGGGCGGACAGTGCTCTACGATGCCAAAGATGAGCTGATTGAGAACTATCTGTTGATAAAAGGTGAGCGGAACGCGGTGTCCGGTGAATTGGAAAAGGAGCTGATCGGGGTGATCGATAACGCTTACGGATTTGAGGCCCTTTTACCCAGTGATAAGGCGGGGCTTTTGGGCAGTGACTTCCACTATGAGAAGCCCAATATTGACCAGATTGTGATCCATTATATTAAGGATAGAAGATAAAAGGGGAGGTTTTGTGATGAGAGCGATACATTTTATGATGATTGACTATATCAAGGTGAAACAGCAACTCTATTTTATGCCTCTGTTCATTGTCATAGCGTTACTTATGTGGGGGCAGGGATTCTCAATTCTGATGCCATTCTCCTATATGACATTTGTGGCACTCATTTTTGCGACAGCGCCTTTTGGAGCGTGTAAAAGGGGAGATGCAGGATTTTTGGTATTGCTGCCTTCTACGGCTGCGCACAGGGTAATGGGGCGATTTCTGTATGGCATTTCATTTGTAGGCTTTGCGGTGGTATGCGGTGGTATATTTGGGGTTTATTTTCAAATGACGGGACATGAGATAGAAACATGGACAGTTGCGGCCAGTTTATTTATCCTGGCGTTCTGTATGTTGGTCATCACACTGGAATTTCTGGTTCTTTATTTGGTGGGAGAGCATCTGGCGCCTCAGTTGCTGGGGATTGTGAGAGTAGCGCCGGCCATGGCATCCTTCTTTGCCATGATGTATGTTATGGATGATGTGAAAGAGATGGGTAATATTAGCATGGATAGTT
>CAYUKT010000494.1:0-1750 GCA_964445285.1 uncultured Bacteroides sp.
CCGGCGGAAAAATTTTCTGTGCATTTATGAATGCAGCTATAAAAATATCCATTTCCTCATAAAATGCTTTCCTGTAAAATTCAAATTCCATATGAATTTCCACTTTTTGCGCCTTAGTACAGTAGATCCCCAGTTTCTGCCGTGTACCCTTAGTGTGGTAATATGTCCTGTCGCCTGCGGCTGTCAGCACTTTATAAATACACTGTTTCAGCAGCTTCTTTTCATATTTTCCATTATAGGGGAACAGCACATACTCATAGTTATCATCTTGCAAATCGTCAAGTGACTGTATACCGTTCTTTTCCAACATTTTTCGCAGCATTTTTCCCGCCGTATCTTTTTCGCCGCCTACACCACGCTCTGCTAATGCCTGCAGTTTTTTTATCCGCTCCATCGTCTTATCGTCCATATATCCTGCTCCTTTCTGCCTACGCTATCTGATACTCTACTGTAATCGCCATTCCACTGCCACAAATTCATCAAACAACTATTTTTACTTAATCCCAAAGCCTGAGAAAATCCCCATGCCATAATCGGCACAGGGAACAGTGTAACCCCATATCCCTACCGACACAAAAGCCTACCTCCCTCTGTCTCTACAGATATACAAAATCCCCATCTTGCAGCCACAATACCCCATCACACCCTAACGGCAGCGGCACGTCACTGATCAGTGTTCCGAAAAAATTCACTATAATACCGTTTCTTACTCTTGCCGGATCACCACCGCTATCATCATCTCCTGCGACTTCATACTGGTATCTCCCTTCCGGCACTGTATTCCTGTCTATACGCATATCGCTGAAATCACATAAGATACCGCATACACTGACTCTTTGAAACTTCTCTGTCCTATAATCAAGCCTCATCATAAGATACCTCCCTGCTCATTTCTCATATACAGAGCCGTCATTACACACCCTGTAAGTGACCACATCACCGCCAACACGCCCAACGATCTCAACAAGATCCGGTGTGGGGACGGTTTCCAGAATATAATCCAGATGTTCCAGTGCCTTATCCTGGGCTTTCCTGACTCTTTCCGATATATCTTTTGCCATATCTTCCTCCAAACTGCCCTCGTAACCTCCGGGACGGGCAATAAAAAAATCCCCATACCGTTATGGCACAGGGAATAATATAATTCTACATTCAACACTTCCATCATATAACAAGCCGGATATGCTGCATATCCGCCGCGAATGATTGCAGATATGCAACTTTTTCCCTTCCGTTTGCTGAAAAATACTGGATCTGCAACAAATCACTTGCACATGCTATCAAATCTGTAACATCTTCTCTACAAAGGCACACTGACAACATCATATCCTGCCATGCTCTCCTGCCTAAAATTCATGACCGTTGAGCAGATTTCGTTTAGCTGATAAGGTCAAGAACCCCGTTAAGTTCCTCCGGCAATTCCTCACAGACCTCCGGCAGTTCTGTTACGGCTGGTTCCGCTTCATCCTTCTTCGCCGAAACGCCCACCGTTCCTATCCCCGCCAACAATGCACCCACCAGTTTCATGCCCTGTGCCTGCATTTCCTCCCGAACTGCCGACAACATCTGCTCATGAAACTCCTGCCTCCCGGTGATCTCCATTTTTACATTGAAATGTTCCTCTAACACCTTTTTGACATACGCTGTCAGCGAAGCGGAACTCCCGGCAGCTTCCGCAAGTTTCATGTACAGATTACAGTCTGCTTCATCCGCCATGTTAAAACGGATGAATACCGACCTCTGCTTTCCC
>CAYUKT010000495.1:0-1734 GCA_964445285.1 uncultured Bacteroides sp.
TTTATCTCTGCCTCCATAGTAAATTAATGATTTATTTTTGAAACCATAAAATGGGAATTTAATACCACCGAACATGCCGCGGCCCTTCCTGCCGCCCATCATACCGGGAATCTGCTTCATCATCTTCTGAGACTGCTCAAACTGTTTGATGAACCTGTTGACCAGTGCGATATCCACCCCTGCTCCCACTGCAATGCGGTGCTTCCTGCTGGGATTTAAAAGTTTGGGGTTCTGCCGTTCTGCCGGTGTCATGCTTAAGACGATTGCCTCCATGCGGGCCAGCTGCTTCTCATCCACCGCCGACTCGATATCCGCCATCTGCTTCCCCATACCGGGCATCATTCCCAGAATACTGGAAAGACCGCCCATATTGCGCATCTGCTTCATGCTCTCCAGATAATCCTCAAAGTCAAATTTGCCCTTCTTCAGGCGGGCCGCCATCTGTCTTTCTTTCTCTTCATCTATATCAAGGTTCTGCTGTGCCTTCTCGATCAGCGTCAGCACATCGCCCATCCCCAGGATCCGGTTTGCCATACGGTCCGGATAAAACTGCTCCAGATCGGAGAGTTTCTCACCCATACCGATATAGAGAATGGGTTTGCCCGTCACTGCCTTGATGGAGAGCGCCGCACCACCTCTGGAATCACCGTCCATCTTGGAAAGGATCACGCCATCGATGCCCACCTTCTCATCAAAATCTTTGGCCACGTTGACCGCATCCTGTCCGGTCATGGCATCCACCACCAAAAGTGTCTGATGCACTGCCACGTTTTCCTTGATTTCCTGCAGTTCTGCCATCATCTCCTCATCGATATGGAGACGGCCTGCGGTATCCAGGATTACCACATTATGCCCGTTTTTCTGTGCATGTTCTATAGCTGCTTTCGCGATATTTACCGGCTTATGGTTCTCTCCCATGGAAAAAACCTCCACCTGCTGTTTTTCACCATTGATCTGTAACTGCTTAATAGCTGCCGGTCTGTAGACATCACAGGCAACTAACAATGATTTTTTACCCTTTAATTTGAGTTTACCGGCAATCTTGGCCGTGGTAGTGGTCTTACCTGCACCCTGCAGGCCGCACATCATGATCACCGTGATGGATTTGCCCGGCTGCATGGCAATCTCCGTGGTCTCGGATCCCATCAGGGACACCATTTCCTCGTTGACGATCTTGATGACCATCTGTCCCGGATTGAGACCGTTTAGCACATCCGTGCCGACAGCACGCTCTTCCACAGACTTCACGAACTGCTTGACTACCTTAAAGTTAACATCGGCCTCTAAGAGCGCCATCTTCACTTCTTTCAGAGCAGTCTTAACATCCGCCTCCGTAAGCCGGCCCTTGCTTCTTAAATTCTTGAATACATTCTGCAGTTTATCGGTCAGACTTTCAAATGCCATATGACCCTCGCCTTTCTGCGCTTCCTACAGTTCCTGCAGTATCCTTTCGGACAACTCCCTGATCTGCGTTCCATAGAAATTCCAGTCTTTGGAATCGCCATCTTCATACTGTGCGGAAAGTCTGCTGATCTGTGATATCTTTTCTTTGATACTCATAAACCTTGCAATCAGCTGCAGTTTCTCCTCATAGCCCTGTAATATCCTGTCACAGCGCTTTACGATATCATGTACTGCCTGCCTGCTGACACCTTCCGCCTCGGCAATCTCACCCAGAGAAAGATTGTCGTACACCACACTCTCATAAATCTCCTGCTGATGTTTCGTCAGCAG
>CAYUKT010000496.1:0-1734 GCA_964445285.1 uncultured Bacteroides sp.
GCTAATTGCTTCTATGGTGGGACTTGATAATCGGGCAACAATGGATATAGATACTACTGTACGAAATTATAATCTTTCGACAGAGGATGCAGGAAAAATGATTGAGGATATTATTGCTGTTCCCCTCGATGATGGAACACAGTTTGCTGTTAAGCGTGTCGAAAGTATTATGGACGAAGCAGAATATCCGGGGATTCGTTTTAAATTAGAGGCGGTACTGGATACCATGAAAACACCTTTGAAAATTGATATTTCCACAGATGATGTGATTACACCCAAGGAAGTAGCTGTCAGATTTGGCGGCGAACATGCCCATCAAATGTACGGTCACTAATCCGGAGGGGACGATGGAGGTGGGCATCGCCGTGGGCAGTGATACCCTGCGTGACCTGCAGGCGGCGGAGCAGATCGGAAACTGTATGTCAAATTCTGGGTATACACGAAGATGATTCCTATTTATACATAGAAAATTTACAAACACACTTGACAACACTTCTCTGAAGTGATGGAAAGATTTTATGAGACAGAAATCGGGCAGAGATGTTTAGAGGTTGCGGATATGGATTATATCATTAAAGAGTCGTAGCCTGTTGTTGGGATGAGCAGTACGGATCTTCTGCCATCTTTCTATGATGGAACCGCCTGGCTGTATGAGGGACGTTATCCCATATCGGAAGAATATGTGCAGGGGAGTGCGGTATGTCTTGTGCCCAAAGAGTTGCTGATAATAATAATCTGTCTGTGGGGGATCAGGTTATCACAAGACTTTATTTTACAAATGCGAAAGAAACGCCAAACTGGACTTTGTCAAGGCGGAAGGAAGATGGGCTGATTTTGGGATACTTGATCAGGATGGAAATTTTTTGAGAACATTTGAGGAAAAGAATTATATATTATTGGCCTCTATGATGCAGCACCTTTGGCTGCGAAGGATATAGCGTGCCAGTTATAGGTACATGAGAAAATCAATAAAATATGGGGCAGGAACACACTATTTGACCTATGAACAATGCCAACAATGGGAGGACTTGGACGAGAGCGTTTAAGTCTTTTTTCATGCGGTTATAGACGGGCAAAATGAAGTGGAAAAGTATCAGCAGTATAAAATAAGCACTCAAGGCTTTAAATGCGAAATTTGACCGCCATAGAGAGCTATAACGATATTATATGGGGTAGATTATTCTTGAATGTCCAATCCCTCAAAGAAATCATCATAGGTGCAGTCGTATATTTTGCGTAATTCCATGAGGACGCTAATTTTGATATTCAATTCGCCGTTTTCATATTTAGCGTAAGTGGAGCGACCAATATCACAGCCACGGCGTTGCAATAAAGCACAGAGGTTTTCTTGTGAAATGTTGTGCTTTTCACGAAGGGCTTTTAGATTGCTACCGATATTTCTATCCCTACGTAATTTTTGTTCCATTTATATCTTCCTTTCATAGACCAATATTGAGGACAATACTATTGTATGAACTTTTTAGAAAAAACATTGTCCGCGATACTGGTCAAAAATGAAGATGAGTGATAGAATAGCATTTATAATACAAATCTAAAAATGTAGTAGAGGATTAGTAGAAAATATGGAGCTGGTCAGAGCAGTGACAAGAGAGGTCAAATTTATAAACACTCAGGGCTTAAAAGCCAAATCTGACCGCCACAGAGTACTATAGCGGTATGATATGTGGTGAGTTATTCCTGAATGTCTAAACCCTCAAAGAAATCATCATAGGT
>CAYUKT010000497.1:0-1719 GCA_964445285.1 uncultured Bacteroides sp.
TATACAGGTGTCCGGCAGACTGTTGGGCGGCTGCATGGATTGTCTGGTGAATCTGCTGGGCACGAAATATGATCGGACAACCGCTTTTGTGGAAAAATATAAAGAAGATGGGATCCTCTGGTTTTTGGAGGCCTGTGACTTGAATCTTATGGGAATCCGCCGTGCTATGTGGCAGATGGAGCATGCGGGATGGTTTAAAAATTGCAGTGGTTTTTTAATTGGCAGGCCATTAAACGGCATGGGAGTGGAGGACTTTGGCATCGATCACTATCAGGCAGTCTGCGAGATGCTTTACCAGTATCATGTGCCTGTCCTTATGGATCTTGATATTGGACATCTGCCGCCTATGATGCCTCTAATCTGTGGCAGTATGGCGGAAGTTACGAGCGATGGGAAGCAGTATCGCATCAGGATGAGGTTAGAGTAAACGGGAGCGGGATGGCGTGAGATACCATGAGGCGATGATATGATTTAAAAGAAGGAGGCGTCTTATATGTTACCGAAAGATCCGGTTATGTTACTGAGCTTTGTGAATCTGAAACTGCGTGATTTCTATCCAAATCTTGCTGCACTATGCGATGATCTGGACGCAGACCAGACAGAGATAGTCGAAAAACTGGCAGCTATTGATTATCACTACGATGAGGGGAAAAATCAGTTTGTCTGAGAAGATTAAAATCACAATTGTTATGAGTGACGAAAAACAGAATATAGAAACAGGGGAAGTTTTGGGAAATTCTGTGACAATGACACATGATCCATCCATGACACTCATGTCAACCTTGCTGCAAAACGGGATGTTAGAGGGGAGTTTTTGCGGCGGAAGGGGAGACTGCGGCAGGTGTATGGTGCAGTTCCTGCAGGGGGCGCCTCTGCCTACACCGCTGGAAAGAAGCCGGCTTGAAGCGCAGGAACTGCGACAGGGATTTCGCTTGGCCTGTCTTACAAAGCCGAAAAACGACTGTGTCATAAAAATAATGGTTCCGAGAGAAAATAAAATTTCCATTGTGACTGAGATGATGGGTTTGTCGGATAATTCTGACCCAATAAGTCAATGCAAAAAAATATCTGTAAAGAGAAAAGTAGATGTTATGGAATCGGATGATTTTGTGGGTGCAGAAGAGCAGTATGCTCATAACAATACAGATGTTACAAATACGGATGTTATGGAAATGCCGGCAGATGCTTATGGAAGTGCATCCAGGGATAGCTATATGATAGCAGTAGATCTTGGCACCACCACCATAGCCATGCAGCTGCGGGATATGGATACAGGGGAAACGGTAGATATTTATTGTGGGATGAATCCACAAAGAATCTATGGAGCGGATGTGCTGTCAAGAATCCAGGCATCCTGTGAGGGCCACAGGGAGGCGCTCAGGCAGTGTGTCTGGGAGATGCTGGAGCAAGGTACGAGGCAATTTGTAAAAGTCGTGAAACTGGCTGATATAAAATGCATCTGTGTTGCCGGGAATACTACCATGGAACATCTTCTTATGGGATATGACGTATCTTCTCTAGGCAGAAGCCCCTTTACACCGGTAGCAATTGGGCTGCAGATGGTGGAAGGGCCGTTGGGGATTCCTCTTTATATAACGCCTGGTATTAGTACCTTTGTGGGCGGTGATATCACGGCAGGGATGTATGCGCTGGGAATGCTGCCCGAGATGGAGAAGATACAGTGTTCAGAAGAAGGATATGTGGAAGAATGTGTGACGG
>CAYUKT010000498.1:0-1716 GCA_964445285.1 uncultured Bacteroides sp.
AAATAAAATACTTGTCATGTAGTAATAAAAACTATATAATAAAGTGTAAGTATCATTATAAAAGGTTATAGAAGGTGTAGAAATGACGATCAACATGGAAGATTTGTTGAGCAGCATATTAGGCAGTCTGGACAGGCTGGAGTATATCCGTTCGGAAGATATTCCGGATATTGACCTGTATATGGATCAGGTGACGACTTTTATGGAGTCTCATCTGAAAAATTCTGTCAGGAATCCGATGAGTGATAAGATCCTGACAAAGACGATGATCAATAACTATGCCAAGAACGACCTGCTGCCGCCGCCGGTCAGGAAGAAATATTCCAAAGACCATGTGCTGCTTCTTATCTTTATCTATTATTATAAGGGTATCCTGTCGATCAATGATATCCAGGAGCTTTTAAGGCCGATCAAAGAAAAATTTTATGATAACGGGGCGGCTTTTAATCTGTCTTCTGTTTATGAGGAAGTACTGGGATTGGAATTGGATCAGACCGCGGTGATGAAGGCGGATCTGGAGGAGAAGTTTCAGATCGCGCAGAAGTCGTTTGCAGATGCGCCCGAGGATTCTCAGGAGTTTCTGAGGATTTTCTCCTTTATCTGTATGTTGAGTTTTGATGTCTATATCAAGACACTCCTGATCGAGAAGATGATAGATGGATTTGTCGCTAAAAAGAACGAGAAGGAACATAAAAAGACCAAACCGCAGGAGAAACAGAATAAAAAAGAAGAAACAGGTCATTCCGGCATGGAGGATTAAATGGGACAAGTACGGACGATTGATGATTTGGCGGACAGAGGGTTTGATGTGCAGGAAGGAATTGCCATGTGCGCCGGGGATGAGGAACTTTATCTGGAAGTATTACAGGAAGCATTTGAAGAGGGAGAGGAGAAGATCCCGCTGATCAGGCGGCTCTATGAGGAGCGGGATTATGAGCGCTATCTGGTGGAGGTACATGGGCTGAAAAACGCTATGCGTTCCATTGGTGCCCTTCATCTTTCCGAAGCAGCTAAAGCGCAGGAATTTGCAGTGAAAATGCAGGATTATGACAAAGTTGACGAGAAGGTGGAAGCATTGCTTGCCGAGTATCAGGAGGTGGTGGATGCGCTGCGGGAACTTTTGGATGACTAGAAGGGATTACAGGCTTACGGAGTGCTGCAGGACATTCCGAGAAGGATGTTTGGTTTACATAATATGGAAACGGTATAGAAACAACAACTAACGCCCGGCATATGATCTGTCGGGCGTTAATTTTATGGTATAGGAAAGTTCTTCGCCTATTTGAGGCTGCGACTGCTCTATTTCGCTGCTTTTTCGGCAAAAGAGGTATCTACCAGATCCGCGTAAGGAACCCGGCCGTCCAGTTCGCCGGCTTCTTCTAGAATGTTCTGCAGAAGGGTGAAGCTGTCTTCTTCAAAGATCAGATCTTCTTTCCAGGTATCCTGGGCGGCATAACGCCCCACGATGGTCTCGATGGTGGCAAGATCGGTCTCAGCAAACTGCGGCTGGATTACCTTGGCGATTTCTGCAGGTGTGTGTGTCTGTACATAGTCCATGCCTTTTTGTAAAGCCCTGGTAAAGGATTCGATCACAGCGGGGTTTTCTGCCAGATAGCTTTTCTTGGCGGAGAAAGCCGTGTAGGGTACATAACCGGAATCTTCGCCCAGGGAAGCGACCACATAACCATCGCCTTTTTCTTCTAAGGATGTGGCATG
>CAYUKT010000499.1:0-1705 GCA_964445285.1 uncultured Bacteroides sp.
TTTCTTACAGAAATTTGATACGGACTGGCTGCGTTATAACAGAGATATCATCCGTCTGGTTCAGGATTATGAACGTGAACATGGAAATGCGGATTAGAGGGAAAGGAGAAGTGAGACTATGAAAAATGAGAGAAAAAGAACATTTTTATTGATTACGATTCCGATTCTGGCCCTGTTTATCTGCTTTAATACCATTCCGCTGATTCGTGGTGTGATATACAGCTTTACGAACTTTAAGGGCTTTGGATCCTACGATTGGGTGGGACTTCGTAACTACGCGGACTTATTTACGGATGCACGTGTGGGAAAATCCTATTGGTTTACCTTTAAGCTGGCGGTTGTGACGACTATAGTTGTCAATGTGTTAAGCCTTCTTCTGGCATTGGCATTAAACAGCCATATCCGGGCTAAGAGTTTCTTCCGCGGAGCATACTTTTTACCGAATATCTTAGGATCTTTGGTAGTGGCATACATCTTCAATTACTTTTTTACATATATTCTGCCCGCAGTGGCGGACATGATCGGCATTGAGGCCCTGCGTACCAGTATCCTCTCCAATCCAGGTACGGCCTGGATCGGCGTTATGATCGTATGTGCATGGCAGGCGATCGCTATGAATACCATCATCTATATTTCAGGATTACAGACAGTGCCAGAGGATGTCTATGAGGCGGGCGGCTTAGACGGCGCTACCGGCTGGAAGCAGTTTAAATACCTGACATTTCCGCTGATCATCCCGTTCTTTTCCATCAATATGGTGTTGTGCATCAAGAACTTCCTGATGGTATTTGACCAGATCATGGCTTTGACAAAGGGCGGTCCGGCGCAGAGTACGGAGTCCATCTCCTATCTGATCTACAACAATGGTATGTCGGGCGGGCAATTCGGATTCCAGAGTGCCAACGCGGTTGTGTTCTTTATCGTGATCGTAATTGTTTCCGTGGCACAGATGAAGTTTTCCGGTAAAAAGGAGGAACAGTTATGATAGAGAAAAAAACAAACATATCGGCAATGACAGTCCTGATCTTGGGATTGTGTACGATTGCTCTTCCGTTGTATCTGACTGTTGTGATTGCGTTCAAGCAGCCTTCTGAGATGACCAACAGCATAAGCGGTATTTTATCGCTTCCGAAGACATGGAGTCTTAACAATTTCAGGGAGGCCATGGAGATCACTGATTTCTGGCATTCCCTCAGGAACAGCCTGTTGATCACAGGGCTTTCGGTGGTGCTCTCCATCGTTGTACATTCCCTGATGGGATATGCACTGGGCAGAAATAAGGCCAAGAGCAAATTCTACAGCTTCGTTTACTTATTTATCGTAAGCGGTATGTTCGTACCTTTTGCGATCCTGATGATGCCGCTGGCAAAACAGACGGCTGAGCTGGGACTTGCCAATTGGTTTGGCGTGATCATATTATATGTGGTATTCTATATGCCGATGAACGTGCTGCTATATTCGGGCTATTTGGTAAATATCCCGATGGCGCTGGAAGAGGCTGCCAAGGTGGACGGCGCATCCACATGGCGGACTTACTGGAAGATCATCTTCCCGATCATGAAGCCCATGCATGCAACGGTGGCTGTGCTGACAGCGCTGGCGGTATGGAATGACGTGATGACGCCCCTCGTCATCATGGCAGGATCCGGAGAAAACACACTGCCGCTTGCACAGCTTAATTTCCAGTCACAGTTTGGTACGAACT
>CAYUKT010000500.1:0-486 GCA_964445285.1 uncultured Bacteroides sp.
ATGCATCAGAAAGGAAAGTACAATAGAATCCTTCTAATTGGAATCCTTATGTATATTAATGATGATGATCTGCTGGCTGTCATGGACCAGATATTGGAAAGTGTAGACGAACATGCGGTCATATGTATCAGGGAGCCATTGGGGATTGATGAGCGGCTTACACTGAAAGGATTTTATTCTGAAGAACTAAAGGACAATTACAATGCCATTTATAGAACAAGAGATGAGTTGTTGGGCTTATTTAAAAGGACATTGGTACCTGCAGGATTTAGTATTTCACAGAGTGGATTTTTGTTTGCTGAGGATGAATTGAATAACCGGAAGGAAACAGCACAATATTATTTCGTGCTGGAAAGATAATATATCCAATGATATCATAAGGGATTTACAAGGCAGGTAGAGATAAATGAGCAGATACATATTTTTATTCGATTTGGATTCTACGATTACGAGAGAGGAGATTCTTCCGACAATCGCGAAAAGGGC
>CAYUKT010000500.1:496-1693 GCA_964445285.1 uncultured Bacteroides sp.
AAGGGCGGGCGTATTTGAGCAGATGAGCGCCCTGACGGAGAGCAGTATGCGGGGTGAACTCCCCTTTAAGCAGAGTTTCCTGCAGAGGGTTGATCTTTTGAGAGGAATCTCCATATCGGAAGTGCAGGAGATTGTTGCTAACATAGAATTGAATGAAAAACTGGTAAATTTCATAGAGGCAAATAAAAAAAGAAGTTATATTGTGACAGGAAACCTTGATGTCTGGATTGACGGTCTTATCAATAAAATCGGAATGGAAAAGAACGTGTTTTGCTCCAAGGCGCTGCTTGATGGTAACTATGTGCAGGATGTGTTTAATATTGTAGATAAGGATGCTGTAATCCGTCAGTTTGTACTTCCGTTTGTTGCTGTGGGGGATGGGAACAATGATGCGGAAATGATTGAGGCGGCAGAAGTTGGAATTGGCTATGGGGGTGTCAGGCCAATTGCGCCCTCGGTCCTTGAGTGTGCAACACATGCGGTCTATGAGGAGGACAAGCTGGTAGATTTTCTTAATAAACTGGTATAGGGGATGATGGTATGAGTTTTTCCAGAACAATTATTATTAGCTGTGCAGGTATGGGAAACCGTCTGGGTTTAGGGACAACGAAGGCATTAGTGGAAGTGGATGGGAAACCACTTATCATAAGGCATCTTGAGAACCTGAAGGATGAAAAAGATATCCGGATAGTGATTGGTTATCAGGCAGAAAAAGTAATTGAAGTGGTAAACAAATATCGGAAAGATGTGCTATTTGTTTTTAATCATGACTTTAGGAATACCGGAACCGGAGCCAGTGTTGCCTTGGCATCAAGGTATGCAAATGAATATATTTTATCTCTTGACGGGGATATGTTGATTCATCCGGATGATATGGTAAGCATTTTAGCCTGTGAGTATGAGTTTGTTGGAGGAAATCCGATTGAGTCGGATGATCCGTGGATGTTGCAGACGTTTGAGCAGGACGGCAAAGAGATGGTAAGTGCATTTTCACACTGCATGGGAAATTATGAGTGGAATGGCGTAACACAAATGCTTTCCAGTAAAATGCTTAAGGGAAATGGACATGTTTTTCAATTGATTGAACCATATCTGCCGGTTCCGTTTATGGAACTTAGGACGAGGGAGATAGATACCATCAGCGACTATGAACGGGCAGCAGCGTGGGTAAGTAATGGTTTTAAGTGATGGCTTTTA
>CAYUKT010000501.1:0-1678 GCA_964445285.1 uncultured Bacteroides sp.
TGATGACAAGTGGAACATCGTTACACAGCAGACCGCTGAGTGGAACGCAGAGAAAGCACAGCAGATCGTACAGTCCGTTATCGACTCCGGCGAGAAGTTCAATGTAATCTATGCTGAGAACGATGATATGGCTAAGGGCGCTGTAGCAGCACTTGACAAAGCTAACATCTCTCACGGCGTAGGCAAGGACGTTATCATAATGGGCTTTGACTGCAACAAGTGGGCGCTTGAAGAGCTGCTTGCAGGTAACTGGAACTATGATGGACAGTGTAATCCTTTCCAGTCTTCTTACATCGATGAGATCATCAAGACTCTTGAGTCCGGCGGCACAATCGCTGAGAAGACAGTTATCATGGATGAGAAGGGCTTCGATGCTACCACCATCACACAGGAAGATGTAGATAACTACGGTATCTAATTTAACGAAAAAGGATTTACAAAAATTGATTTAAGTAGTAAAATTAAGGAAGAATTAGCGCGGCGCAGCAATGTGAATATTCATAGGCCTGCACCGCGCTTTTTTCACAGAAAAACTATAGAAATATCCACAAGATCTTCCCTGGAGTTCGGGCCCTGCAGGGCGTGGATTTTACATTGCGTAAAGGTGAGATTCATGCGCTTATGGGTGAGAACGGCGCCGGGAAATCAACATTGATTAAGGTTTTGACCGGTGTCTATGGCAAGGAGGAAGGGGATATCTTTCTTGATGGTAACGAGGGGGCAGTCACAATCCACTCGCCTCAGGACGCACAGAAGATGGGAATCAGTACCGTGTATCAGGAGATAACGCTCTGCCCGAATCTTTCTGTTGCGGAGAACATGTTTATCGGTCGTACCGATAATGCAATTCAAAACTGGAAAAAGATGAATACGGACACCGAGAAGATTTTACAGTCGCTGGATATCCCGGCGCATCCGACACAGCAGCTGGAAAGCTGTTCTATTGCGGTGCAGCAGATGATTGCTATTGCACGTGCGGTTGATATGGACTGTAAAGTATTGATTCTGGATGAGCCGACTTCATCCCTGGATGAGCAGGAAGTAGCGAAGCTGTTCAAGCTGATGCGTGACCTTCGTTCCAGAGGCGTTGGGATTATCTTCGTTACACATTTCCTGGATCAGGTCTATGAAGTGTGTGACAGGATCACGGTTATGAGAGATGGTAAGCTGGTTGGCGAGTATGAGATCAAGGATCTGCCTCGTGTGCAGCTGGTATCCAAGATGCTTGGTAAGGAATTAGACGATCTGTCCGACATCAAGGGCGATCAGCAGGCATTTAAGAAAGATGCCAATGCGGTTCCTGTATTTGAGGCGGAGAACCTTGCGAGCGATGCAGGTATCAAACCCTTTGACTTCCATATTGAGAAGGGAGAAGTCAACGGCTTTACCGGTCTGCTTGGTTCCGGACGAAGTGAATGTGTGCGCGCTATCTTCGGCGCTGATCATGTGACCAGCGGAAGTGTTAAAGTAAATGGCAAGAGCGTCAAGATCTCCAAGCCGATCGATGCTATGAAGAATGGTATCGCATACCTGCCTGAGGATCGTAAGATGGATGGTATTGTGGGCGATCTTTCCGTACGCGATAATATTATTCTTGCACAGCAGGTTCTGAAAGGGTTCTTCAAGCCTTTCTCCAAGGCGGAGGCCAATAAGGTTGCGGATGAATATATCAAACTGT
>CAYUKT010000502.1:0-1671 GCA_964445285.1 uncultured Bacteroides sp.
ACTTTGGATTACAATTCGCAGGAGTGTGAGAGTGATTTTCCAGTTTGGGAAGCATATCTGAGGATTTGATAGAACGATTTGGGGAAAAAGAATGGACAAGCGATTGGGCAGGATGATTTTATATGGGTTTTCGATGCTTGCGTTTTGCGGGATATTTTTGTATGGAGCCAGATTTGATCTGACATCGGGAATTTCTGCTGCAGAACGGGGCAGCGCAAACGCGGCGTTCTTAGCGAGGCTTGAGGAGCAGGCGGCTTTGGAGTCCCAGAGGCCGGAAGTGGAGGCAGTGCGCAGTGAGGGGTATGAAGATATCGCTTTGGAAGTAGAGACGCCTGGCGGTGATCAGGAAATCCTGCTTTTCAGGCAGCAGGAGCAGGCGTATTTTTTTCTGCCTTCTTTTGCGGAGGCGTTTAGGTGGAAATATGATGAGAGGGAATATCTGATCAGTCTGGGCGGAGAACAGGTGCATAACGGAGACAGGCTGATGCTGATACCGGGACAGGCTGCAGCTTTGACTTATGCCCGCAAAGGGCAGGAGGTGCAGGACTGTACTCTTACGTTGATGCAGTCGGATACGCTGCCGGCAGTATTTATTGAGACGGATTCTGGTTCCCTGGCTTATCTGAATGAGGATAAGACGCATGAAGAAGCGGGCTCTTTTTTGTGTGTGCGGGCAGACGGCAGGGTGGACAGTGCGGGCAGGCTGGGAAAGGTCTCCGGCAGGGGGTATTCCAGTTTTAATGCGCCCAAGAAATCTTACGGCATCCGTTTTGCGGTGGCTACGGATGTGTTGGGGATGGGGAGCGCCAGGAAATGGGTTTTACAGGCGAATGCCTATGATCTAAGCCGTATGCGCAACCGGGTGGTCTATGACCTGGCCCGCGAGATGGGAGTGCCGTATGCGGTGGACTGCGCTTATGCGGATGTATATTTTAATGGAGAGTATGCCGGTAATTATCTTCTGTGTGAACGGGTGGAAGTAGGCAGGGAACGGATAGGAATCAAGGACGGTTGTCTGATGGAAGGTGTCTTTGCAAGCCGTGTGGAGGAGGAAGCGGAATACAGCACTTTCCTCGGGAGTAAGGCTGGCTGGTATGAGATCAAACATCCAAAGAATATTTCGGAAGAAAAGCTGGAGGAAATGCAGCTTCTTATGGACGAGGTGGCGCAGCTGATTGAACAGAGTGATTCACCGGAAGCTTATGAGCGTTTGAAAAGCCTGGTGGACATAGAGTCTTTTATCCAGATGTTCCTGCTGGATGAGCTATCCAATGAGGCGGATTTAAACAGGGCCAGTACCTTTTATTTTACGGCGGATGACGGGAAGCTTTATGCGGGACCGATGTGGGATTATGACAGATCCCTGGGGAATGTGAAGTCATCGGCCTATGAATTGTTGGACTGCTTTACGGTGGGACTGGGGGAGAAACTTTTTCAAAGCCCCTATTTTCGTCAGGATGTGACGGACAGTTACAATGCACATTATAGGGAGCTGTTTGCGCGTTATGAAGTTTCTTATATAGAAGAACAAAAGGCGCAGATAGGTGCTTCCATCGCGATGGATACGGTGCGCTGGGGCGATGAGGCAGTTGACAGATATACGATTTTTAATGATTCCTATGATACTTTTGATGATGGGGTGGCGTATCTTCAGGAGTATTTTGGGATAAG
>CAYUKT010000503.1:0-1670 GCA_964445285.1 uncultured Bacteroides sp.
TTTTATACCATGGTGGATGGTCTGTTCGTATCTAATCTGATCGGCACGAATGCGCTGTCGGCCATTAATCTGACGGCGCCGGTCATTCAGCTTGTGACAGCCATTTCCACCATGCTGGCCACCGGTGGGAGTGCGGTGATCATGAAGAAGATGGGAGAGCAGAAACAGGAGGAGGCGAAGGAGGACTTTACCTTCCTGATCCTGGTGAACGTCTTTGTGGGATTGGTGATGTGCCTGTTGGGATATCTGTTGATGGATCGTATTTTTGCGGGTATGAATCTTTCTGCAGATGTGGCCGGCTACTGTGTGGAGTATTTGAGCCGTTACCTGCTGTTTACGGTACCCATTCTGTTGATGAATAATTTCACACTGTATATGATCGCCAGTGAGAAGGCTACACTGTCTCTGGTCTGCTCGGTGACCGGCGGCGTCCTGAACATGGTGTTGGACTGGGTCTTCATCGCAGGATTCCATATGGGGATCAGTGGAGCGGCGATCGCTACCGGTCTGGGATATTCAGTGACAGCCGTTGCGGGGTTGGTGGTTTTTAGCCGCAAAAAGAGTCTGCTGCACTTTAAGAAACCGGTGTGCCGCCTGAAAGTCCTTACGAACGCAGCCACTAATGGATGTTCTGAGATGGCCACGGCGCTTGTCACGGGTATCATCACCATGATGTTTAACTGGACCATGCTCCATTATGTGGGAGAGGACGGGGTGGCAGCGGTCACGATCATCATGTATGTACTTATGTTTGCAAGTTCTTTGTATACAGGGTATGCTTATGGTGTGGCGCCCATGCTCAGCTTCTATTATGGGGAACAGAATCATGAGAAGTTAAAAAGGCTGGTCTCGGTCAGTATGCGCGTGATCGGGGTGATCTCCGCCGTGACGGTGTTGGCATCCTTTATCATGACAAGACCGCTGGTATCTGTTTTTGCCCGCCCGGATAATCCGGTGTATGATCTGGCGGTGACAGGAAACAGGATCTGTACGATCGCCTTATTCTTTATCGGCTTCAATATTTTTGCCAGCGGGATGTTCACCGCACTCTCCAATGGTGTGGTCTCGGCAATCCTGGCATTTTCCAGGTCGTTTGTGTTCATGCTGATTACTATGATCGTATTGCCGATCTTTTTGGGTGTGAATGGTGTCTGGCTGGCGACACCGGCGGCGGAGCTGATGGCACTGGTACTGTCTGCCGTTATGTTCTTCAAGTATAGAAGGCGGTATGGCTATTGAGTAAGAACCAGGCGCCGCCGAGCCGAGTTGTTATGGTATTTAGTTAAGGTTGAGAGAAAACGTGGCAGGAATGAGGAATATGAATTACACATTTTATGAACTGGCCATGCTGTTTTTTGCCTATTCTTTTTTGGCATGGCTTATGGAAACGGTGATTGCCACCGTCAAAGAGAAAAACTTCAGAAACCGGGGATTTTTGTCGGGGCCCTTCTGTTTTTTGTATGGTCTTACAGGGGTCGTCCTGACGGTCTTTTTACAGGATCTACGAAAAGATGCCTTTTTCCTTTTTGCCGGCAGCATGGCGGTAGGCACAGCTGTGCAGTGGTTTGCAGGTAAGACCCTGGAGCGGATCAAGCGGAAAAGGTGGTGGGACTATTCCGGCAAAAGAGGGAATTTTGATGGTTATATCTGTCTGCAATATTCTGTACTAT
>CAYUKT010000504.1:0-1668 GCA_964445285.1 uncultured Bacteroides sp.
CCTCGGAAGTTGTGCCAAACAGGTTAAATAATCCTTCGCATACCATAGATGAGTCTTCTTTCGTTTTGAGATTGGCAATAGTCAGTTGGTTTAAATATTTTGTATAAATATCGAGGTTTTTATGTTTTATATAATCATCGGCCAAGCAATTAATGAGTGCAGAATCCTTCAAATTATTATTCAGGCACCGCAGATATAAGGTTTCCTCAGAAGATAATTCTCCTGTGACGATAATCTGTGCTTTAAATATCTCTTTACTGATATAATATATCCCTTGAGATGTTTTTGCAACTACTAATTTCCGTTCACATTCCAAATGCCGGATTAATTTGCGAGGACAGTGAAATGACAGGAAACTAATGCTGATATCTATAGCACTATATTGTGCAGTGTGAGTAATAGTAAGCTGATTGATAAGAAGTCCGGCATAACCAATCATTTTGATACAAAATTAAGAAAGGATTCGCACCATGCCCCACAAGATCACTTACCCATGGCTGGAAGATAAATGCATCTGCATTTTATTAATCCTATCCATGTTTTCAGTGTTTAAAATAAAGATTGCCGGTTTCCCGCTGTATAGCCTTCTGCTCTTAGCCATAACATCAGTCTGGCTGCTTTTGAAGATCCTTTATACAGGCCGGGATGGAGAGATATTTCCCGCAATCAGGTACCTGACAGACACCGTAGCCATAACAGCTATTCTATATGCAATCCTTTCGGTTATTGTAAAACTTTTTAGCACTTCAGAGGAAGGCTGGATCGATTTTTCCTGGAATGCGGAAATGATCGCGCTGGCAGTCATTTGTCTGTTGGTTTCTTCAGGTGTACAGTTTAAAACATTTTATCTGGATCTGCTTTTGTACTGCGGCCTGATGGTAGCGGGAGTATGTCTGCTGTGCAGTTTGACAGATGGTCTAAGGAACAGTGTCATGGAAGCATTTTTGGCAGACTCCGCACAGGTATCTTCCTATTTTTTACTGGTTGGAATGATTGCCGTATATGCGTATTGTGCGTGCCGTGATCAAATGCGTTCCCTGTTCTATATGATGGTGTCTGCAATCAGTTTTTTTGTATTGTTTCTCAACCAGAATGCTATCAGTCTATGGTTGATGGGAATCTTTTTTCTGATGATTCCTGTGGCACTTAGGCCGACTGCTGTGTTGGTGAAGCGGTCGATGCAGTTGTTTTTTATCTATTTGTTTATGTTGAGCAACATGAGTCTGCTTACGGAATACACACAGATTATCCGGGCAGAGATTTCTTATTCGCTGGAGTACAGTGTTTATATGGATTTATTGATTGCGGCAGGAGGCGTTGCCTTCTTTTACTACTGGGACAGAATTCCGGAAGGGGTGGATCTGAACAGGCTGGTGCTTAAAAAGATGCAGAAGGGTTACCGATTCGTAGCATCAATGGTATTGATCGTATTTGCGGCGATAGTCATAGATGACGGATGGGCAGCGCTGTCAGAAGGTATGTCATATGATATGGTCAGATTTTTAGCAGTGCCTTTGGCGGAAGCAGTAGGGCATAGTAAGAGCGGGATTTTGCAATGTTTTCAGGAAATCGGGGTGTTACCGGGAATATTTTTGATAGTGTCGATGGTGTTGTTTATGGGCCGGCTTCGCAGAAACTATGCACCGGACAGGCCGGCTGTGAATATCC
>CAYUKT010000505.1:0-1659 GCA_964445285.1 uncultured Bacteroides sp.
CTCTACCGCGGGTACACCAATAGACAAATCGGAGAGGAACTGTATATCGCGGAAACTACGGTCAAGAAGCATGTGTCGCATATTTATCAGAAAATGGAAGTATGCAGCAGGAAGGAGTTCCGGGCGATGATAAGGATAAAGAAGTCTTTTCTAAATTGAATGTAAACCTTTCCGTCAATCTCTTGATTTTGGATCTAGTTTGAGGCATAATATCCATTGAAAAGTACAGTGATAATACCAGAAAATTTTCAACGGAGGCAAGAGCATGGAGATAAAAAGAGATTGTTATTTGAAGAAAATTATTTCTTTTATGTGGGATGGACAAGTGAAGGTCATCACCGGGATTCGCAGATGTGGTAAGTCCTATCTTCTCCGAAATCTGTTTCGTGACTATCTTTTAAGTGAGGGTGTTGCTGAGGATCACATTCTCTCCTTTGAGCTTGATCTGACTCGGGATATTCGTTACCGTAATCCCTTGGAACTTGCCGCCCATGTCCGGCAGATTGTAGAGAACAGCACAAAGCAATTCTATCTTTTTGTCGATGAAATTCAGATGTCAGACGAAGTACTAAATCCCTACAATTCAGACGGAAAGAAGATTACTTTCTACGATGCCCTCAATGATTTGAACTCTCTGTCCAATCTAGACATCTATGTGACTGGCAGCAACTCTAAGATGCTTTCTTCTGATATTCTGACTGAGTTTCGCGGGCGCAGCGATGAGATTCGAGTGCATCCCCTCAGCTTCGCAGAGTACTACGCAGCCGTGGGTGGCGATAAGCAGGATGCCTTTGACAGTTATGCCTTTTATGGTGGTATGCCTTTGATCTTGTCCAGGCCTACTGATGCTGCAAAGATGAGTTATCTGAACTCCCTCTTTTCTGAGGTTTACCTGAAAGACATTGTGGAGCGGAAAAATATCAAGCGTGAGGATGTGCTTGCAGGAATTATTGACCTGCTGTGTTCATCCATCGGTTCGCTTACTAATCCAACGAGAGTGGCAGACACCATCAACTCAAGGCAGAAGCGCAGCGGGGAAAATCTCGTGGCACTGAACACAGCCAAGTCGTATATGAATCATTTGTCGGACTCCTTCCTCTTTACGGAGTGCAAACGCTGGGATGTCAAGGGTAAAAGCTATTTTGATTACCCCAACAAATATTACTGCGAGGACATTGGACTGCGGAACGCGCGGATCGGTTTCCGGCAGCAGGAGATGACCCATATTATGGAAAACATCATCTTCAATGAACTTGTCATTCGTGAATGTGCCGTAGACATCGGCATCGTGTATAGCTACGAAAAGAACGCAAAAGGAAGACTTGCTCAGACAGCACGAGAGATTGACTTTATAGCCAACTCCGGCGGAAAGAAGACTTACATCCAGTCTGCCTATGCCCTCGGAACGGAGGAAAAGGCAGAAGTGGAGAACAAGCCGTTTTCCCTCACCGGAGATTCCTTCCCTAAAATCATTGTGCGGCACGACATCCGCAAGCGTTGGTACGATGACAATGGCGTTCTCAATATCAGCGTCATTGACTTCCTGCTGGATGACTCTATCGTATAAAAGTGTCATCATAAACAATGGGAGAGGTGCTTCCTTAGTATATCGCGGAAACTACGGTCAAGAAGCATGTGTCGCATATTTATCAGAAAATG
>CAYUKT010000506.1:0-248 GCA_964445285.1 uncultured Bacteroides sp.
TCCATTTACTCTGACTCCTTTCTTTTTCTGTCTTCTTCATCCCACATTACTGAATCTTAGTAAACAAATCCTTGCAAATCGGATAGATCTGCTTAAACTGCTGGTAACGAGCCTCATATTTCGCCACCAGGTCAGCTTCTGGCTCCACGGTATCCACGACCTTCACAATCTTCGCTGCCGCTTCCTCCACATTCGCATACTCACCGCAGGCCACGGCCGCCAGCATGGCACCGCCCATGGCAGGCCCT
>CAYUKT010000506.1:275-1656 GCA_964445285.1 uncultured Bacteroides sp.
ATTCATGATATTGGCGATCATCCGCTTCCACAGAGGACTCTTGGCGCCGCCGCCGCAGATCTTGGTTCTCTCAATATGAATCCCCAGGGACCTGGCTACTTCCAGGGAATCCCTGAGTGCAAAAGCCACGCCCTCCAGTACCGCCTGGGTCATATCAGCCCTGATAGTATCCATGGTCATGCCGATGAAAGTTCCCCTGGCATTGGGATCGTTGTGCGGGGAACGCTCACCCATCAGGTAAGGCAGGAAATACACGTGGTTCTCGCCCAGTTTGTCATCGGTGATCGCTTTCTGCTCCTCCGCATAAGCCTCCGTGCCGATGATATCATCCATCCACCATTTATTGCAGGATGCAGCGCTGAGCATACATCCCATCAGATGATAATGTCCATCCGCATGGGCGAAGGCATGCAGGGCATTGAATTTATCCACGCCAAATTTATTGGACGAGATAAATATGGTACCGCTGGTCCCCAGGGAAATATTACACATACCGTCTCCCACCGTACCGGTGCCCACAGCAGCTGCCGCGTTGTCGCCGCCGCCTGCCGCCACCTTAACGTTCTCAGAGATACCCAGTTCCTTCGCAATCTCCGGAAGCACGGTTCCCACTGTCTCATAACTCTCAAATATCTTCGCCAGCTGCTCTTCTTTCACGCCGCAGATCTCACACATTTCCTTGGACCAGCAGCGGTTCTTTACATCAAACAAAAGCATACCGGAAGCATCGGACACATCCGTACAATGTACGCCGGTCAATTTATAAGCGATATAGTCCTTCGGCAGCATGATCTTCTGGATTCTGGCAAAATTCTCCGGCTCCTTGTTTTTCACCCAGAGAACCTTGGGCGCCGTAAATCCTGTAAAGGAAATATTCGCCGTATACTGGGAAAGTTTATCCTTACCGATCACATTGTTCAGATAATCGCACTCCTCGGTGGTCCTCCCATCGTTCCAGAGGATTGCCGGCCGGATCACCTCGTCCTTCTCATCTAGAATAACCAGTCCGTGCATCTGCCCGCCGAAGCTGATACCTGCAATCTGACTCTTATCCACATCCGCAATCAGTTCTTTGATGCCCGCGATACTCTGCTCATACCAGTCTTCCGGCTTCTGTTCCGACGAGCCGGGATGAGGGAAATACAGCGGATACTCCTTGGATACGATATTGACAATCCTGCCGTTCCCCTCCATCAAAAGAAGTTTCACAGCACTGGTTCCTAAATCTACACCTATGTACAGCATGCTAACCCTCCCAATCTTATTATTTTATACTACGGTTTGTTGTATACACCGTCCATTACCGTGCACGTGCACGTTAATTTCATGATAAGCTGTCCAAAGTAGAAAATCAACCCTGTAAATTATTTTCGTAACATTG
>CAYUKT010000507.1:0-1655 GCA_964445285.1 uncultured Bacteroides sp.
TTATCATGGATAAGAAATTATTGATGGAAAATGCCTGTAAAGAACTTATGTGTTATGGGATTCCGGACATGAAGGCGCGGTGCAAACACTTTGTCAGAAAATATATGCTTGGCAGGAAGACTCTGCCTGCGGATGTGATATTCTGGCCTACCGGACTTTTGGCAGGAGGGTTGTGGTACTGTCGGTCGGAACTTGCCGGACAGTATGGGAAAGAATGGCAGAAGAAAGTCTTTGATGAGGAACAGATGCACAAGATGATCCTGCAGATAGAGGAGGTGCTGGAGGCGTATTTTGACAGATGGCGGAGGAAGGGCATGCCTCTTTATTTCCTGGATGATCTGGTTGCGGGCGAGATTTTTCTGGAACAATATCTGAACCGGGCGGCCAAGACGGACATGGAATTGAAGGGAGGAGATTCCCGCACCAGGCAATATCGTGAAGCGGTGGATAAAATGGCGGATTATGCTATGGAATATGCGAAGGACGAGGCAGGAAGCCTGCTTTACCGGGCAGGGCAGGGAAATAGGTATGTGTTTGCCGATATGCTGGGGCTCGTGTGTCCGTTCCTGTACCGTTACGGTATGACTTTTAATCGAAAAGAATGTATGGAACTGGCTGTGAAACAGATTGCCAATTTCCTGGCTTATGGGATGGATGGGGAAAGCGGTCTTCCCTATCATGGATATGATATGATGGATGGCTGTAAATATGGCATTATTGGCTGGGGCCGGGCTGTGGGGTGGATGCTTCGCGGCATGTCCAGGTGTTTTCTGTCAGATTATGGCAGGGAACGGCTGCGGGAGCCTTTTGCCGGGCTTGTGGATACGGTGCTTCGTTATCAGAGGGCAGACGGTTCTTTTTCCTGGCAGTTACAGGCAGTGGAAGGACCTGCCGATACTTCTGTCACGGGTATGGTCTGTGCGGCGCTCAAAGAAGGAATCGAACTGAAGATCCTTGTGGGGGATAAGTACAGACAGGCATTTCTGCGCGGCAGGGAGTCACTGGAGCAATTTGTCCGTGACGGCAGGGTCTATGGCTGTTCCGGGGAGTGCGAAGGCTTTGGCCAGTACCCGCAGAGATATGATGCATACCCCTGGTCGCTGGGACCGGTATTGATCGTATGCGATGATGTGGTGGAGGAAGTATGAAGAACCTGATGAAACAGTTTGCGATAAAGATGACGATGCGGGAGGCCTTTTTCTGGGGATTCTTTTTCTTATTATCCCTGGCCAAGGGTCTTGGATTCTATGAGGGGCAGAAACTTTTTGTGCTGCTGGTGGTTCCGGGGCTCTTGTGCGGCTTGTTAAAGATTCTGGCAACGCCGTATACGGCGCGGCAGCTGGGTATGGTGACAGTGCTTTTTTCCTTGACAGCGCTGGTCTATTGCCGTTCCCACGCCCTGGGCATTGTGTTCGTAACTTTTCTGGTGCTCGGCATGAAAGGAATCAGCATGGAGAAGGTTTTTCATGCGGGCTTATGGATATGGTCAGTCTGTGCCGTTTTCTTGAGTGTCTTTTCCTTCTTTCGCCTGGAACACACGGTTTACCGGGTGCACAGGAAATTGGGGCTGGGTCATATTTTCCGCTGGAGCCTGGGGTTTACCCACCCCAATATCCTGCACATCACTTATCTGACGCTCTGTGCCCTGATCCTTT
>CAYUKT010000508.1:0-1655 GCA_964445285.1 uncultured Bacteroides sp.
TTATCATGGATAAGAAATTATTGATGGAAAATGCCTGTAAAGAACTTATGTGTTACGGGATTCCGGACATGAAGGCACGGTGCAAACGCTTTGTCAGAAAATATATGCTTGGCAGGAAAACCCTGCCTGCGGATATGATATTCTGGCCTACCGGACTTTTGGCAGGTGGGTTGTGGTACTGCCGGTCGGAACTTGCCGGACAGTACGGGAAAGAATGGCAGAAGAAAGTCTTTGATGAGGAGCAGATGCACAAGATGATCCTGCAGATAGAAGAGGTGCTGGAGGCGTACTTTGACAGATGGCGGAGAAAGGGCATGCCTCTTTATTTCCTGGATGATCTGGTTGCGGGCGAGACTTTTCTGGAACAATATCTGAACCGGGCGGCCAAGACGGACATGGAATTGAAGGGAGGAGATTCCCGCACCAGGCAATATCGTGAAGCGGTGGATAAAATGGCGGATTATGCTATGGAATATGCGAAGGACGAGGCAGGAAGCCTGCTTTACCGGGCAGGGCAGGGAAATAGGTATGTGTTTGCCGATATGCTGGGGCTCGTGTGTCCGTTCCTGTACCGTTACGGTATGACTTTTAATCGAAAAGAATGTATGGAACTGGCTGTGAAACAGATTGCCAATTTCCTGGCTTATGGGATGGATGGGGAAAGCGGTCTTCCCTATCATGGGTATGATATGACGGATGGCTGTAAATATGGCATTATCGGTTGGGGCCGGGCTGTGGGGTGGATGCTTCGCGGCATGTCCAGGTGCTTTCTGTCAGATTATGGCAGGGAACGGCTGCGGGAGCCTTTTGTCGGGCTTGTGGATACGGTGCTTCGTTATCAGAGGGCAGACGGTTCTCTTTCCTGGCAGTTACAGGCAGTGGAAGGACCTGTCGATACTTCCGTCACAGGTATGGTCTGTGCGGCTATCAAAGAAGGAATCGAACTGAAGATCCTTGTGGGGGATAAGTACAGACAGGCATTTCTGCGCGGCAGGGAGTCACTGGAGCAATTTGTCCGTGACGGCAGGGTCTATGGCTGTTCCGGGGAGTGCGAAGGCTTTGGCCAGTACCCGCAGAGATATGATGCATACCCCTGGTCGCTGGGACCGGTATTGATCGTATGCGATGATGTGGTGGAGGAAGTATGAAGAACCTGATGAAACAGTTTGCGATAAAGATGACGATGCGGGAGGCCTTTTTCTGGGGATTCTTTTTCTTATTATCCCTGGCCAAGGGTCTTGGATTCTATGAGGGACAGAAACTTTTTGTGCTGCTGGTGGTTCCGGGGCTCTTGTGCGGCCTGTTAAAGATTCTGGCAACGCCGTATACGGCGCGGCAGCTGGGGATGGTGACGGTGCTATTTTTCCTGACAGCGCTGGTCTATTGCCGTTCTCACGCCCTGGGCATTATGTTTGTATCTTTTCTGGTGCTCGGCATGAAAGGAATCAGCGTGGAGAAGGTCTTTCATGCGGGATTGTGGATATGGTCGGTCTGTGCCGTTTTCCTGAGTGTCTTTTCCTTCTTTCGCCTGGAACACACGGTCTACCGGGTGCACAGGAAATTGGGACTGGGCCATATTTTCCGCTGGAGTCTGGGGTTCACCCACCCCAATATCCTGCACATCACTTATCTGACGCTCTGTGCCCTGATCCTTT
>CAYUKT010000509.1:0-1651 GCA_964445285.1 uncultured Bacteroides sp.
AAGATATCCTCCACATTACTGCTGTCCCAGTTTGTCACAAAGGCATTATAGTTTACATAACTTATCCCATACACATATCGCTCCGTCAATTCCCTGCACGCATCAGAAAGAGGCGAAACCCGCCAATACTGACGCAGGCTGGCATGATAAGGCACGTCCTCATAGGCATAAATAAAATACCCCTTATCCGTCAGTGTAATCTGCTTAAGATCCCTGACATCCGCAGAGGTAATCTCCGGCACACCGCCTTCCTGCCATGCGATCTGGATATAGCAGGTCTGCAGCTTTCCCATCCGATACAGGAAAGTGCAGACCCCGATTGTCCCATTCGTCCTGACATCATACACCGTGACCATGGCGTCCTGCTTGTTCTGATATGCAGCATAAAAATCCTGGATCAACTCGGGATTACACATATTGGCATCCTCTGTCACACTGACATATCCAGCCTCCCCCAGCAGAGATACCACCTTATTTCTCTGCTCCCTGGTAAAATCCTTTACGATATGACCATAGATCAAATCCTCTTCTACCGCCGTATCCCGATATACTTCTTCCGCCTGCCTAGCCGCTGTGATGGCTTCCTGTTTCAGATGCTCTTTATCCACCTGTTCTTTATCCACCTGCTCTTTACCCATCCGCTCAGCATGCCACCAGGCATCATACTGGTCTTCCGGATAAACCACCTGGTTAGACACATATTGAAAACCGCCGTCTTCCAGCGGGCGAATCACTGTTTCATGGGTAAATGCTCTGGATGTATTATCTTCCGGGTATACAGCATTCACCGTAAGCCTTATGGTCCCGTCCCCGTTCTCCTGATAATCTACCACTTCCGGATATGGTATATCCCCATAGTCACTCTCATTTAGTCCCCTCGGCCTGTATTCATAGGTCTCTCCTTCGGGGACATAGACTGTCTTTTGCCGCAAGAGGTTATCTTCTATCCTGAAATAACTGCCGATCACTGTTTCAAAGATGTCTGCCGGTATCTGATAAGCCGTACCGGCATTTAAATCATCGTCAGCCGCATAGGGAACTGAGCGCCGATAAATATCGGGATAGAATTTATCAAACAGATCGTAAAAATCCAATGCCCCATAATCCGTCTCATCCCAGTCCACAAGAAACAGGTTATTTTTCCCGTAACCTGCAGGCAGCAAGTAGTACCTGTTCAGTTCTCTGCATTTCTCAGAAAGCGCCTCCACCCTGACCGCCACGTGTTCTGTCGCATCACTGGCCACAAGCGCATGATAACTTTCGGAATAAAAATCTCCCGCAAACACAAGATAACCCTCCTGTGTATACTGCCAGTCCTGTGCCATATAAGCAACCGAATTGATATTTTCCAGTTTCCCGTCCACATACTGATAATATCCTCTTGCGACCTCCACCACACCATTCTCTGTCTGAAAATCATATTGGATAAAGCCGCCGGAACCGGTAACCACGATGAGCGTCAGCTCCGCTGCCCCCTTTTGGGCCGCCGTGTCACAAAACGCTAAGACCTGCTGCGGATTTGCCATATCAATCTGGTTGTTCTCATCCACTGCGGCATACCCGTTCTCCCCCAGTCTTTGGACAACGTTTCTTGTCACCTCCAGATTCCCTAATGTGGCTGACTCCCGTGCATTCTCATAAATATCACGAT
>CAYUKT010000510.1:0-651 GCA_964445285.1 uncultured Bacteroides sp.
ACGATTTACCTCATTATTTTTAAAAGCTGTCACAGCCATAGCCATAGCCAGATAAGTCTTGCCCGTACCTGCCGGTCCAATCCCGAATACGATCATGTGATCCCTTATGGCATCCACATATTGTTTCTGCCCCAAAGTCTTTGGCTTGATCGGCTTACCGCTCACTGTATGGCAGATACAGTCGCTATCCATCTCAAGCAGCCTGTCTTCCTGATGTTCACGGCCAAGTTCTATAGCATATTCCACACTCTGTTCTTCCAATATATTTCCTCTCTCTGACAGCGCCAGAAGTTCTTTTACAATACGGACCGCCTGCTCCACGGATTCCCGCTCCCCGCTCACACGCAGCGCACCATCCCTGTTTATGATCACCACGCTCAGATCATCTTCAATCTTTTTGATATGGGAATCAAATTGTCCAAAAAGATTCTGCATGTGGGCTGCAGGCACATCTATACTGACGGTATATTCTCCCATGTTTACGATATCGCCTTTCCGAATTACCATTTATTCTGCCGGCGTCTCCTCCTGTGTCTCCTCTTCCGGCACAGGTTCTATACTGGTCGGCACCAGCTTCACCGCCGCTTCCTCAAGCTGCATATGGGCAGTCAGCACCCATTTTTTATCATTGCTTCCTTCAATTAATATAAA
>CAYUKT010000510.1:661-1644 GCA_964445285.1 uncultured Bacteroides sp.
TACCCCTTTTTCGTCTAAAGTTGTGATAATTTTATCCCACTCCTCCTGCATCAGGGTTTTCATTTCTTCTTCCGTATGTTTTTGCTCTATTATTTCGTATTCCTTTATAATCTTATGTCCATAAGTAAACGGCAGATACAGATGATCTAAGAGTTGTACCTGTTTCTTTTCTTCACTGCTGTCATAGGCCGTATAGGGAATTTTTTTAAACCGAAGGCTCCACTCTCTGTCCCCCGCACCCAGTACATAGATTTTCTTTTCCTCCCCCGTGTAACGCTTTTCCTCATAAGCTATATTTTGTTCCACAGAAATATCTTCCCCATAACGCAGGATAATATCGGCATCCGATTTGACAAACTGATATTTACGCACCGTAGTGTCCTCATTATAGACCGGCACCGCGCCGCTCACCAGCACATCTCCCTTCTCCACCATATCTCCCGGCGCCACCTGGGGAACGCCGCTTCTGGTGATCATATAGGATATCGTACCGGACCTGGCAGCGATCAGATCCATTCCTTTCTCATTCTGAGATTGACTGTTTTGGTCATATTCCGGCATGTCGTTTTCCTTAATGTGGACCAAGAGCGTTGTGCCATCAAGCTGTACAGAAGTCCAGGTAATGATGTCATAATCTTCCCGGAGCGCCCGTTCCAGATCCTCGATCTGAAGCCTGCTCTTCTTCATGGCAGTATGTACGCCCTGCTTTTCCAGATAATCCAGAAGCACATCATCTGTCAGGGCAAAATTGCCATCGATCTCAATATTCCAGATATAACCGGAAGTCAGGATCCAAAACAGCATACAACCTACAAGTCCGATGACAAAAATCTTACGCCGGTACATTTTGGACACAAAAAAAGGCAGTCCATATCTTTGTAAAATGGCTGCCCTGGTTCCTGTCTTTTTAAGCAGCGGCTTTAACGCAAAAAAACCCTGCACACTGATATTCATGGTATGGTAATCACCGTGATCTCTAATCC
>CAYUKT010000511.1:0-1637 GCA_964445285.1 uncultured Bacteroides sp.
ATGGAATATTAAAAGATGATATAAATAACGCTGAAAACATGAATAAATTTGTCTTTGCTTCCGACCTTAATTCCATCTCTTGCCTGGATGGGTTCTGCAATCCTGTCAACCCGCGTATATTGGGCGATTACATGCGTTATGGATATATTGCAGCTCCCTACTCTGTCTATGAGGGGATATGGAAGCTTCAGCCAGGGAAAATATTGAAAATTAAATTTCCTTTTAACAAACCAACCATAGAGACGTATTGGTCCATGCAGGAGACGGCGGTTTGGGGACAGCAAAACCTGTTTCTTGGAAGCGAGACGGAGGCGGCGGAGGAATTGGAGCGGCTTTTGCGGGATTCCATCGCTGGACAGATGGTGGCGGACGTGCCGGTGGGCGCTTTCCTCTCGGCAGGGATTGACAGTAGCACGGTGGTATCCCTGATGCAGTCCATGAGTGATCGTAGGGTCAGGACTTTTACGATCGGCATGTGGGAGGAGAAATTTAATGAGGCGCCGGTGGCAAAAGAGATTGCTGCGCATCTAGGGACGGAGCATACGGAAGTTTATATTACGGAGGAGGATGCCAGACAGGTGATCCCCCGGCTGGCAGATATGTTTGGGGAGCCCTTTGGGGATTCATCCCAGATTCCTACTTATCTGGTCAGTAAGATTACAAGGGAGCATGTGACAGTGTCCCTGAGCGGGGATGGCGGGGATGAATTGTTCTGTGGATATAACACCTATTATTCTATTGATAGGATTTGGAATAAGACGAAGAAGATCTCTTATCCCCTCAGAAGGATGGCAAGTGTTATGCTTGGCGGGGCTGGTAAGATCAGCGGGGGCGGGTTTGCCACAAGGGCCCGGCTGCTGGGGGCCAAAGATATGGAGGATATGTATCTGCGCTCGGAGATTGGAGAAGGGCTTTCACTTGTGGGCAGACATGAGCGGACGGAAGCCGCCTGGATTCCCTCTGCCTGGCGGGAAATTCTTCCCTGGAGAGAGGGACGCACCCTGATGGAGGAATATCCCAGCGGCCTTTTGGTACAGCCCCAGCATAATTTGATGCTGATGGATCTTTTGATGTATCATCCCGATGATATTTTAAATAAGGTAGACCGGACAGCAATGGCTGTATCTCTGGAGACCAGGGTGCCGATGTTGGATAAGGATGTGGTAGAGTTCGCGTGGAGACTGCCGCTTTCTTATAGAAGTAAAGATGGTGTCAGCAAGAAGGTGCTGCGGGATATTCTTTACCGCTATGTGCCGCAGGTGTTGATGGAGCGGCCGAAGAAGGGATTCAGCATTCCGCTTCACAAATGGCTGAAAGAGCCGGAACTGCGGGAGTGGGCGGAGAGCCTGCTGGATCCGGCATTGATAAAGAGACAAGCGTTATTAAATCCTTCAGCCATAAAAAGGCTCTGGGATGATTATATACAGCGCGATATCTGGCGGGTACAGATCTGGTATGTGTTGATGTTCCAGGAGTGGATGGTGCGTCATGCATCGAGATAGAAAATCACGGAGGGCTAATGTGAAAATATTAGAACAATATCATCCTTCAATACCATATGAGAAAGAGCAGGCACGGCTGATCTCTGTCATTGTGGCGGCTTATAATATAGAAGCGTATGTGGAACGGGGGGTCAG
>CAYUKT010000512.1:0-1632 GCA_964445285.1 uncultured Bacteroides sp.
GCATGGGCTGGGGCGATGATGCAGGTTCCAACATAGGTGCGGATAAATGGCAGTATCCCTACCTTCACAATCTGTTTGAAGCGGCCAGGGAGCAATTTGAAAGTTCCGGTGATTTTACGGAAGAATCGTGAGAATGGAGGACATTTAAATGAACTTAACCAATATTACCGTTAACACCCAAAGCAGTATCCGCATCGAAGGCTCGAAGATACTGTATTTCGACCCGTACCAGATTCAGTCAGATGCCCATGACGCGGACTATATCTTTATCACTCATGAACATTATGACCACTTTGAGCCGGAATCCATTGCCAAATTAAAGAAAGCGGACACCCGTCTTATTGCGCCGGAATCCACGAAAAAGAAGGTCCTTGCCGAGGCGGGCATTGCATCGGGAAACTGCATATTTTATCAGCCGGGTCAAAGGCATGAGGAGCAGGGGCTTCTGATAGAGACGGTTGCAGCCTACAATAAATTAAAACCCTTTCACACAAAGGGAAAGAAGTGGCTCGGATATGTGGTAACGCTGGATGACACCCGTTACTATGTGTCCGGTGATACGGATGTGAATGAGGATATCCTGAAAGTGGAGTGTGATGTGGCGCTGCTTCCTATTGGCGGTTTTTATACAATGGATTGGAAGCAGGCTGCGGAGTATGTGGCGCAGATAAAGCCGAAGGCTGTCATTCCCACACATTATGGCAGTATTGTGGGGAAAGACAGCGATGGGCCGGCATTTAGGAAGGAGCTGGAAACGCTCGATAGTGATATACAGGTGGAATTAAAACTGTAAAAAGGCGATGGCATCAGTCCACTTGCACCATCCGCACCGCATAAACCCTTCCTGCATATTGTGATAATTTCGTCAGCTCGTCTTTCAGCGGATCCATGCAGACATAGTCTCCATTTTCTGCGCCTACGATCAGCACATAATGAAAATTGCCGACTGCGCCGACTCTTACGCGTACGATCGGATAGTGGCCGGCTGTAAGACAGTGATCGATCTCCTGTTGCGAGACACTGGAATAAACTTGTGCAGAATATCCGTTGATGTTGTCAAGGGCTGACCACTGAATATTTCCTTCACTGTCATACACATTGGATTCTGTGAACATTTTGTTTAATTCACCCGGCGTCATATCAGTGCCGCTTTCCATGCTGACAGCCGAGGCGATACAGGACACCAGACAACCGGAGGACTTCATGGTAAAGGCGGATTCCCCCAGTATATCGTCAGCCCACCGCGCATCGTCCTGCCTGTAAACCGTCACATCATGGGGCGGCATTTCTGTCTGATCCGCCCGTAGCACCACACTGCTGCGAAGCCGGAATCCCAAGAACAGGGCGGCCAAAGTTATTATTATTGCCGTTGTTGCAAGTACTTTTATGATTGTTTTTTTCTTCTTTTTCATATGCTCTCTTCCTATAAAATAATTTTATAAATATCCGCGGGCTCGTTTTCAAAGGAAAAACTTCTCTCATAAACACCGCCGTTTTTCTGTATCACTTTTATAGATGCGGCATTTGTTTTTTCCACAGAAATATGCAGGTCTTTCATGTCTGCTCCTTTTGCTGCTTGGAGAAGCTGATGTAACATTTCCGTTGCATATCCCTTTTTTCTTTCGGAAGGGC
>CAYUKT010000513.1:0-1631 GCA_964445285.1 uncultured Bacteroides sp.
TGTGACATTGGTAGTGCAGGTGCCCGACAAACTTTCCCATGAAGCGAAGGAATTGCTGAAGCAGTTTGATGAGCAGACAGGGGATTCCTTAAGTGCGGCGAAGAATGTTACTTCGGATCGGGCGGAAGAACAGGCAGGCGGAAAGAAGAAGAAAAAGTTTGGGAAGTTTTAGCAGAGAAATGGAAAGGGATTGTCTGACAATCCCTTTTGCTTTGCTCGATTTTTGCAAAGGAGAAAGCCGTGACGATAGATTACAGATCAGCCAACATGCATGATTTAGAGGAAATTGTTCTGTTGGTGCAAAATGCGATTGCCAAAATGGAAGATGATAATATCCATCAGTGGGATGAATTGTACCCAAACCGTGAGGATTTTGAGAGTGATATCAAGAATGGTGATCTGTACGTAGGAATTGTGGAGCAAAAAATAGCGGTAGTGTTTGCACTGAATCAGGAAAGTAATGATGATTATAAAAATGGAGCGTGGGCTAATCCGGAAAAATCCTATTTTGTCTTACATCGTCTATGTGTAAATCCTGTATTTCAAAAAAGAGGCATTGCGATCAAAACAATGTATTACATAGAAGAAATGTTGCGAAACAGAGGCATTCAGGCAATCAGACTGGATGTTTTCAGCAGGAACCCTTATTCCCAGGGATTGTATGCCAGAGCCGGATATGTTCAAACGGGGATTGCCGATTGGCGGATGGGACGATTTTATTTGATGGAGAAGTATATTTAGTGGATAACAGGGAGCATATTGATACCATTTGTTCCCTGTTTTTTTCATTTTTCTTAATTTTACAATTCTGAGTGTACAGTAATTCCTTTTTCGGGTATAATAAAAACGTTTAGGAATTGCAAGACTAGAATATAGGACAAACGAAAAGAAACGTGGAAAAGAGGTTAATATGTTTCGGAAAAAAATGACAATAAAAAAGACTGTGATAGCGACAGCTGCCATGGTGTGGGTTTCCCTATGTATGGCTGGATGTGGTGTCGGTAATGAACCAATACCAGAGCCGGAGATCGATCAGGTAATTCCGGAGGAAAGTGTAGAAGATTCGCAGGAGCCTGAAGAAGAGGAAACAGCGCAGGGCGATCAGACCGTCATTGGTGAACGGGAAGTGGTAAACGGTGAGATGCAAAGTTACCTGACCGGCCAGTGGCTCAGCGAATCTAAAACGACAAGACGGCCCATTGCCGTGATGATCCCCAATAACAGACCGGCAATGCCGCAATACGGCCTTTCCAGGGCTGGTATTATCTATGAGGCGCCGGTGGAAGGACGTATCACCCGTCTGATGGCGGTGATAGAAGATTTTGATGATCTGGAGAGAGTAGGACCTGTCAGGAGCAGCCGCGATTATTATGTATATATGGCCATGGGGTATGAGGCAATCTACTGTAACTGGGGACTGGCCGTACCTTATGTGGAAGAACTGATCAACCGGCCGGAGTATTATAATGTCAGTGCGGCGGTGACGGGTATCCATAACCCGGCGGACGAGGCGTTCGGCAGAGTGAGCAGAGGAGATGGATATGCCCTGGAATTTACCGGTTATCTGATGATAGATGGTCTGTTTGATGCGGTGGAGCGTCTGGATTATGACTGGAATTATGATGATAAAT
>CAYUKT010000514.1:0-1619 GCA_964445285.1 uncultured Bacteroides sp.
ATCCGTTTTTAATAGGAACAAATTAGGGAAACTCCAGTTTTTTATCAGTTTACGCCACCCCTCAAAAATGTTATGATAATACCATAACGACAATCTGTTTACAGCTAAAAACAATACCACATAAAGGAGCCGCCATGCAGCCCATTTCCGTATGTATCATTGCCAAAAATGAAGAAACCAGGATCGAGCAGTGTCTCTTATCCATCAAACCCTATGACTTTGAGATTGTAGTGGTGGATACTGGTTCCACGGATCGTACTAAGGAGATTGCCTCTCAATATGCAGATAAGGTGCTGGACTTTGCATGGTGCGATGATTTCAGCGCCGCCAGGAATTTCTCCCTGCGGGCAGCTTCCAACAACTGGATCTTCATGCTGGACTGTGACGAGACCATCAAATATCTCGATCTGGAAGAACTCACTTATTTCCGCAAGCACCTGGCTGACAGTGTAGGCACCGTTTCGCGGGAAAACCTGGTGACGGAGAACGGTGTCCTCACCCTCAACAACACGGATTATACGGAGCGCTTTTTTGACCGGCGGCTATACCGGTATACGGGCATCATCCACGAACAGCTCACGCCAGTCCGCGGACATGAATTTCCTAATTATTTATTAAAGACTACCATCCTGCACACCGGCTATGACATGACAGATGCCGAGCGCGATGCCAAGTATCAGCGCAATTACAGCCTTTTACTAAAACAATTGGAACAGGACCCCGATAATCCTTATCTCTATTATCAGCTGGGCAAAAGCTGCGAGATTTTAAGGGACTATACCCGCGCCTGCGAATATTACGACAAGGGGCTTACTTTTGACCTAGATCCGGAATTGGCTTTTGTACAAGCCATGGTGGTTTCCTACGGCAATGCCCTGTTATACACAGGCAATGCGGAAACCGCACTCGGTTTTGAGGGCATTTACGAGGAGTTCAGTAATGTGACGGACTTTGTCTACCTGATGGGCAATATCTACCGGGAAAACGGCATGTATGAGCAGGCTCTTACCCAATACCAGAAAGTGATCGGCATGCCCCCCGGCAGGCAGAACGGCACCAACAGTTTCCTGCCCGTCTATCAGTCCGGCATTATCTTTGAGGCTTTGGGTGACACGGCGTCCGCTTTAGCCTGTTATGGGCAGTGTACCGGGTTTCTGCCGGCAGAAGAAAGACTTGCAGTGCTTCGCGGACTCGGATAAGCGGAGAAAAAACACAGACTACGAAACGTAAACACAAACCATCATCAGGAGTACCCATGATCCCTATATCCGCCTGTATCATTACGAAAAATGAATCCGCCAATCTGGACAAATGTCTGGCCGCCCTGGCCGCCTACCCCTTTGAAATCGTGGTGGTGGACACCGGTTCCACAGACAATTCCAAGGAGATTGCCCGGAAATATACCAATAAAGTCTACGATTTCACCTGGGTAGATGACTTCAGCGCCGCCAGGAACTATGCTGCCGGCCGTGCTTCGCACAATATGATCTTCCCCGTGGATACAGATGAATTTGTTACCAAACTGGACTGGGAAGAACTGCAGGCTCTGATCGAACAGCATCCCAAATCGGTGGGCAGCATCAAGCGTCTGGATTATTTTGAGACGGACGGTGAAAAGC
>CAYUKT010000515.1:0-1619 GCA_964445285.1 uncultured Bacteroides sp.
AATATTTCCATATATAGCCTTTCAAAGAGCAGTGGAATTTCGTACAGTACCTTAAATGATATTGTAAATTGCAAGGTGGAGATTACAAATGTGAAAGCAGGAATATTGCATTCTCTTGCAAAGACGTTAGGTATTTCCATGGATGCGCTGTTTGAATTATGTAAAAATGATATTCTTGTTCGGTCAGAACGTTGTAATGCAGATGGTTTTGTAGAAAAGAAGAACAAAAAATATTATTTGCACTTTGCGTATAAGGATAAAGAATATGAATATGAATTGTGCCCTGTAAAGAGAGAATCTTCCATGTTTATCAATAGTATTGCCTTGTGGGAGATGGAAAAATATTTGTTGGATATTAAGATGGAGGAAGCATATGCTTTATGTATTAAAAAAGAAGGATGAAATTATAACACTGATAGATTTCCTTGAGGATGGAAGTGTGTATAAATTTCATCAAAACTTGGTGAACCCGGAACTTGCTCCCCTTCATGCCCCCCAAAACCATGATTGGTTGAAACAATGGTGGAAAAGACGATCTGTGCCGATCAGCCAGGGAAATATAAAGAGTATGCTTGAGAAGAAGGGGCTTCTCGGACCGGAAGACTTTTTATTAAAAAATCTGGGATTGTCATTAACGGATTATTATTGGATATCACCGATGGATTCTGGGCTTACATGGAAAGATGTGAATTTGTATGATAATGAATTTCATGGAGATATCTTAATCAGTGCGAATGAAAATGAAATAAGAAATGAAATACCTCATTATACGCCGAATGGTTCGCTGCAGGGCAGTCTTGAAAAAAGCTGGACAATATTACATGGAGAGCGGGGATTGCTGAAAGGAAACCGTGATCAATTATCAACAGAAAGTATGAATGAGGTGATCGCATCCAGATTGCATAAGATGCAAGGCTTTGATGCCTATACAGATTATAAATTGATTAAGATCAATGGGCGGGAGTATGATTATGGATGCTATTCGAAACTCTTTACGTCACAAACAAAAGAACTGATTTCGGCTTATGATGTTGTCAGGTCAGAAAGGCAGTCTAATCAGATCTCTGTTTTTGAGCATTTTATTCATGTTTGTGGCAGACATGGAATGGATACGGATAAGCTTAGAAGATTTATGGACTATATGATTTTGTCAGACTTTGTTTTATCGGGAAGAGACAGGCACCTGGAAAATATATCCATATTAAGGGATGCCGATAGTCTGCAGTTTATTGCTCCGGCGCCTATTTATGACAGTGGTAAATGTTTGTTTGTTCAGGATAATGTTCCGGTGAGTGACAGAGAGATGTTGAGTATAAAAACGGAAAGTTTTGCCGGCGATGAAGTAAAGATGCTGAAACTGGTGCAGGATCGGAACTGCCTTGATATAACAAAGCTTCCTGCAAGATCATATATAGAGGAAATATATACGCTGGATTCTAAGATGGATGATCATAGGATTGCATTGGTTGGAGAAGGATATGAAAGGAAAATAGATTTACTAAGAAGATTTCAGCTCGGAGACGACCTGAACAGGATTAAGACGGCTGTTCCGGCGAGACGTCCGGCAATCATAAATACGGAGGATATTATACTATAAACGAACTACAGACAAGATTTGT
>CAYUKT010000516.1:0-1601 GCA_964445285.1 uncultured Bacteroides sp.
ATAATCTCTCCCTTACTGCTCAGAAGATAATTCGCGTCCGGTTTGTTATCTGAAATATTCACATCTTCTTCCAATGCCATCTGGGTGCCGGCCTTTCCACCGATCCGGTCCATATGTATTTTCTTCTTCACTAATTCCACAAGAAAACCTCCATGCGTATACTTGCTATAAGTCTATGCGGCAGAATAGATGGATATGCCCAAGTCATGTAAAAACCTTTTATGTCATTTATTTAACCTTACAGACATGTTCGCATCATAGAAAACATTTCTTCTGCCGAAATACTATTATACCTATGTAAACATCCGCCAAAATAACACATCCAGGGGAGGAATCCGCCATGTTATCCATCGCAGTCTGTGATGATATCGCATTAGAATGTGCGCAGCTGGCCAAACAGATCCGGCATATTGCCGGCCAGGCCGGCCACGAAATATTGCTCCGGGAATTTTACACAGGAAAAGAACTCCTGCAATCTACGGAAACCTTTGATATTCTTTTTTTGGACATTAAAATGCCCGGACTGGACGGCATGGAACTGGCCCGTCTTTTGCGGCGCCGGGAAGAGGCCTGCCTGTTGGTCTTTGTCACCGCCGTCTCCGAATATGTCTTTGAAGCCTATGACGTGGAGGCTTTTGCCTATCTTGTAAAGCCTGTTACAGACGAACATCTGGCAAAGGTCCTCACCCGCGGGGTGAAAAAACTGCGCAGAGAATCATCAGAATCGCTTCTGGTTTCTTCCCAGCGCCTTGTCAGGAAGATTCCCTTAAAGGATATCATATACATGGAGGCTCAGGGGCGGCTCCTTACCATTCATACCATACAGGATTTGATAGAGACCTATGATCAGATCGGTCAGATGGAAAAGCGTCTTGGCTGCAAAAACTTTTTCCGATGCCACAAGGGGTATCTGGTCAACCTAAAATATGTAGATACCTACGGCAAGACGCAGATCTATCTGGAAACGAAAGATACGGTCCTGTTAGCCAAGCGCCGCTATGACGATTTTACCCGGGCATTGATGCATTACCTGAAACAAGAAGGAGGACTCGCATGACATTCCAAACGATAATGATAGACGGCATCGGACTATGTCTTCAGGCGAGCATAATTTACCGGCTGCAGGAAAACTTCTTTTCCCCGCAAAGGAACAGATATCTCGGGTCCGTATCCTGCATGCTGCTCTATCTGATGACCAGCCTGACGGCCTCTTATACCTTCAGCCAACAGGGCTGGTATATTCTCTACAGCATCCTGCGACAGGGTTCTTTGATGCTGCTTTTGACCCTGTTCTTCCGGGGCGGTCTGTGGCACAGGGCATCCCTGGCAGCTATCCTGTGCGTTTCCTCGGAGTTTACCATTAACACTCTGGGCGAAATCCTCTCTCTTATCAGTATGTTTTTTCCGGCACGGCGACCCACATATTCCGCGCTTTTTGTCAATCTCTCCTATCCTCTCGCGGCCGTAATCCTATGGTTTATTTTCCGGCATATGAAACTGCGCCCGGATCTTTTTTCCGAACAGATCTGCCGGTTTCTGTTCTTTATTATGTGCGGGCTGATTCTATTGACTGATACAGTCTACCACGGTATCACGCATGG
>CAYUKT010000517.1:0-1566 GCA_964445285.1 uncultured Bacteroides sp.
CAGATCATCTGGCCCTGCTGGATAAAGACAGTCTATGCGATGGGAAAGGAGTGTGAACATGAGATTATGGAAGACTACAATTACGGTGTTGCCTTGATCACGGCGACTAAGAGGGAGACGGCAGCAGTTATGCAGATGTATGACTGGCGGGAGAAGAATTTTGATAATGATGTGCAGACCTATTATGAAGCGGCCTTTGTGCGGGACGGGAAACCCTGCAGGATTGTCACTACCCAGCAGAATGCCATGGGGATGACTGCCGCAGCTACTCTTTCCATGAAACTGATCGAACATTTCCGGCCAAGATATTTGATCGCGGTGGGGATAACCGCGGGCGTAGCGTTGGAGGATGTGGAAGAGCAGATGTATGGTGATGTGGTGGTGGCGGATGAGATCTGGGACTACGCCACAGGCAAATTTGTCAGTCCGGAGGAGTCGGAGATCCGTTATGGCAATGTGGGATTCCTGCCCCGTCCAGCGGTCATCAGAATGAACCCGGAACTGCGCAGGTGCGTGGAGAAAGCGGCCAGATCGGAAGAGAACCAATGCCATGTTTTTATCGGCGCCATGGCTACGGGCAGTGCGGTGGTGGCCAACCGGGAGGTGCTGGACAAGCAGATCCATTCTCAATTCCGTCATACGGCCGGTCTGGATATGGAGGCTTACGGAATTGCATATGCGGCGGAGAATGCCACCGCGCCACGGCCGGCGCATGTCATCATCAAGAGCGTCAGCGATTTTGCGGATAACAATAAGAACGACCAGTATCAGAAGTTTGCAGCCTACACCAGCGCGGAATTTGCCAGACTTTTGTTTGAGAAGTATCTGCCCATGGAGGAAGGATGAATTTTAAGCTAAGAAAAGGAGGATCATTATGACGATCAACAAAAATGTAACAGGAACAACATTGACAGTGGAAGTGGAAGGAAGACTGGACACGATGACGGCTCCGGAACTGGAAAAGACGCTGAAGGAATCCCTTGATGGTATGACGGAACTGGTGCTTGATTTTGCGAATCTTGAGTATGTCTCATCCGCCGGGCTGAGAGTCCTGCTTTCGGCACAGAAGATTATGAACAAACAGGGCAGTATGGTCATTCGGAATGTCTGCGAGACAGTGATGGAGGTCTTTGAAGTCACGGGATTTTCAGATATCCTGACGGTGGAGTGATTGATGATATCTGATGTCAGCGGTCTGAGACGTTGTCTGACCGAGAAGTTAACAGGGCAAAAGAATAAGAATTGATAAGAGGAATGATAGCATAAATGAAGAGATATAGGGCAGCACTTTTTATCCTGATAGTATTTACAGCGATGGCCTGGGTGGCAGGATGCGGCAATAAGGAGCAGACAGATACCGTTTACCAGACGCTGGAAGACTTTGAGGGCACTACCATTGCCACGCTGACGGGATCTTTATATGACCAGGTATTGAATGAAAAATTTGATCATTTAAGCTATAACCATTATGACGATCTGACTACGCAGCTGGAAGCTTTGAAAAAAGGTGATGTGGAAGCGGTGGCCTTAGACGGCCCTGTGGCGCAGATGGCGTCTGCACAGAGA
>CAYUKT010000518.1:0-1554 GCA_964445285.1 uncultured Bacteroides sp.
AACAAACTATCATAAAAACAAAAAGGAGAATGATACTATGAAATTTGGTTATTTTGATGACGCCAACCGCGAGTACGTCATTACCACACCCAGGACGCCCCTGCCGTGGATCAATTATCTTGGCTGCAATGAGTTTTTTACCCTGATTTCCAATACCTGTGGAGGATATACCTTTTATAAGGATGCCAAGCTCCTGCGTATGACCAGATACCGTTACAATGATGTGCCTGGTGACATCAACGGCAAATATTTTTATATCAAAGAAGGAAATACCGTCTGGAATCCCGGTTGGAAACCGACACAGACGGAACTGGATAGCTATGAATGCCGCCACGGTATCGGCTACAGCCGCTTTACCGGCGCCAAAAATAACCTGCAGGCTTCCGTTCTCACCTTTGTGCCCATGGATGACAACTGTGAGATCAGCCAGATAAAACTGACCAACTTAAGCGACAGCGCCAAAAACATCTCCCTCTTTTCTTATGTGGAATGGTGTCTGTGGAATGCGGACGATGATTCCCGCAACTTCCAACGTAATTTAAGTACTGGAGAAGTGGAAGTCATCGGCTCTACCATTTACCACAAGACAGAATATCGGGAGCGCAGAAACCATTATGCTATTTACTCGGTCAATACGCCTGTGGATGGCTTTGACACAAGCAGGGACTCTTTCCTTGGCGCATATCGCGGCGCCGCTAACCCTGAAGTCGTAGAGAAGGGAAAGGCAACCGATTCCATGGCAAGCGGCTGGTCCCCCATCGCTTCCCATCAGATCAATGTGACGTTAAATCCCGGCGAGAGCAAGACCTTCGTCTTTGTGCTGGGCTATATAGAAAATCCCGAAGACCAGAAATGGGAGGCGCCCGGTATCATTAACAAGAAGCCTGCCGAGGCCATGCTTGCAAAGTATCGGACAGACGCCGATGTGGAAAAGGCTTTTGCCGCACTGAACGCTTACTGGAACGATCTGCTGTCCAAGTACACTGTAAAGTCCTCGAATGACAAAGTAGACCGCATGGTAAATATCTGGAACCAGTACCAGTGTATGGTGACCTTCAACATGTCCCGCTCCGCTTCCTACTATGAGTCCGGTATTGGACGCGGCATGGGCTTTCGTGATTCCTGTCAGGATCTGTTGGGCTTCGTACACCTGATTCCGGATCGTGCAAGACAGCGTATCATCGATATTGCCTCCACCCAGTTCCAGGATGGCAGCGCTTATCATCAGTACCAGCCTCTCACCAAGAAGGGCAATTCCGACATCGGCAGCGGGTTCAATGACGATCCCCTGTGGCTGATCGCCGGCACCTCCGCCTATGTACGTGAGAGCGGCGACACCTCTATCCTCACAGAAATGGTGCCTTATGACAATGATGAATCCGCCGCAAAACCGCTGATGGATCATCTCAAACGCTCCTTTGACTATATTGTGAACCACAAAGGACCTCATGCCCTGCCTTTGATCGGTCGTGCCGACTGGAATGACTGTCTGAACTTAAATTGTTTCTCAGAGCATCCCGGTGAATCCTTCCAGACCTTCGGGCCTTCCGAAGG
>CAYUKT010000519.1:0-1526 GCA_964445285.1 uncultured Bacteroides sp.
ATTCCACTTAAAGCTGAATCCCAGGCCGTCCTCTTCCACATCGCCGGTCACCTTGGGCCATGCCGTGGACTCCTCCGCAATCGTCAGGAATCCGGGATAAGCCCCGTGTATTACGGAATTTAAGTGTTTAAAGAACTCAATAGCGTCCAAGTTTTCCCTTCCGCCATACTTATTAGGCACCCACTGTCCCTCTCTCTTACTGTAGTCAAGATAGAGCATGGAAGCCACCGCATCAATACGGATACCATCAATATGATATTCCTTGATCCAGAACAGGGCATTGGCGATCAAGAAATTCTTCACTTCATTTTTGCTGTAATTGAAAATCTTTGTACCCCAGTCAGGATGTTCGCCGATCCTCGGATCCGGATGCTCAAAAATACACTGTCCGTCAAAACATCCCAATCCGTGCGCATCCGTGGCAAAATGTGCCGGCACCCAGTCCAAGATAACGCCAATCTTATTGCGGTGCAGGGTATTGATCAAATACATGAAATCCTCAGGATTCCCATGTCTGGAAGTAGGCGCATAATACCCAGTCACCTGATAGCCCCAGGAACCGTCAAACGGATACTCCGCGATCCCCATCAGCTCAATATGCGTATAGTGCATATCTTTCAGATATTCCACAACCCTGTCGGCAAACTCCCTATAATTATAGAAACCTTCCTCCGTGCCATCAGGATGCTTCATCCAAGAACCAATATGACATTCATAAATTGCCATGGGCTCTTTATTATAATCTTTCTGCGGCCTTGCTTCCATCCACGCACTGTCGGACCATTTGAATTTACTGATATCAAAGGTCTTCGATGCATTGCCGGGACGCATTTCCGCATAGTTTGCAAAAGGATCCGCCTTATAAAGTTTCTCACCCGCAGGGGTACGAATCAGGAACTTATACAATTCATTCTCACCCACACCCGGGATAAACAGTTTATAGATACCGCCAGGACCAAGCTTCTCCATCTGATGAATCTCTTCATTCCAGTCATTAAAAGTACCGATCACATTCACACTGGCGGCATTGGGTGCCCACACGGCAAAGAACATGCCTTTCACCCCATCCTCCACGGAAGGATGCGCACCCAGTTTTTTATAAATATCATAATGGTTGCCCTGGGCAAATACATACTGGTCAGCTTCAGAAATAAATACCCGATTCTCCTCCACTTTCTTTGCCGCTTTATCTACGGGCTTTTTTGTCGTCTTTAAAGCCGCTCTTCCCCCTGGCTTTTTTGCTGTTTTTCCAGCCGGCCTTCCCACCGGTTTCTTTTCCTGTTTCGCTGCCATTTACTGTTCCCCCTGTATCTTGTTGATTTAATAATGCATGAAATCCTTCTCCCGCAATATGATCATATCCTCTTCATCATATCTCTTCGCCAATAACACGTCCATAAAATGTCCCGGCGTTTTCTTATTGGCATAGGAAATAGCCTCATCCACCAGTTCCCTGACTTCAGCCAGGCTGACCTCATGATCGCTGGTCTGTCTGTCCGCAATCCTCGTGTGAAGCGCCAGAATAC
>CAYUKT010000520.1:0-1523 GCA_964445285.1 uncultured Bacteroides sp.
ACTTCCGCTTCTGTCGCTCCTGCCAGAAAAAATCTTACAAACTGCCTGGCTTCTTTATTGGTAATGGGCAGAGTTCTCAATTTCTCCTCAAAAAGACTCCATTCTACATTATCGTACACAAACAGGCATCCGTCCAGTCCTTTTGTCACCACGAAAGCCTCTCCCAGAGTCTCCCTGAATTTTGAAGGAACGATCAGCCTGCCTTTGGTATCAATTGTGTGATTGTATTCTCCCATAAACATATGCAATCACCCTGCCCGGTTCATCGGCCGTACCGGCCGCTCTGTGTACATTTTCTCCAAAAAATAAAGTGGTCTGCCACGGAAAGACGGAGGTCTGTTTCGAAGTATATGAACCACATTACTCCACTTTCTTCCACTTTCCACCACTTTTAATCTAATTCTATACTATTACAGGGCATATTGCAAGGAAAAAATGGAAAAACTCTCACAAAAATACCCCCTGTACACTATATATAATGTACAGAGGGTTATCTTCTCCTCACTATCCGTATTTACTTATTTTACTTCGTATCGGCCCCGTCCTGTAAAGTGGCGGCAGGCGTTGTCTTAGCCCTGATGCGGCGGATCAGAATATCCGCTGTAAGGGATCCCACAAACAATACGATGGCCAGCACCTGCGACACTGCTATCGTTGTGTGCGGAATAAAAAGAGTGTCCGTGCGGATTCCTTCAATCCAGGCCCTGCCGAGTCCATACCCGCCCAGGTAAAGAAGGGACTGTTCCCCCTCGAACTTCTTGTACTGCCGGTACCAGAGCATGATCAACAACAGGGTCAGATTCCAGAGGCTCTCATAAAGGAATGTGGGATGCACCTGGATATAATTGGTGCCTTCCACCATGTGGGCCGCTATCTTCTCCGAAATATCGCTGGCCCGGACCGCCTCCACCGGCAGACGCATGGCCAAAAGCGAATCCGTGTATTCCCCAAACACTTCACGGTTCATAAAATTGCCCCAGCGGCCGATCACCTGCCCCAGTACCAGACCGGGCACACAGATGTCGGCAATCTGCAGAAAGCTCTGTTTTTTTATCTTACAGTATATCCCCAGTGTAGTAAATGCCGCAATCACGGCGCCATAAATAGCCAGTCCGCCATTCCTCAGATTAAAGATCCCCAGCAGATCATTCTTATACCTGTCCCAAGCAAAGACCACATAATAAATCCTGGCACCCAAGATGGAAAAGATCACCGCATAAATGGCAAAATCCCAAATCACATCCGCATCAAATTTTTCCTTTTTGGCCATATGTGCCGCCAGCAGTACGCCGCACATTACCCCGATTCCTATGATCACGCCATAAAAGGCAATCTCAAATCCAAAAACACTGAAACTTTTCGGCACATTTTCAAGATATATCCCCAGATGAGGAAACGCTATATCCATCCTGTCCATGATATCCTGCATACCGAACCTCCTGTCCGACTAACTATATTACTATATAACCAGCTGCCGCGTACATTCTATTTATTTCGCTGCGCATTCGTAGAATACTATGTAT
>CAYUKT010000521.1:0-1511 GCA_964445285.1 uncultured Bacteroides sp.
TCATGCGGATTTCCACATTATAATATCGCATGTTACCTATAAAAGAACGGATGATATATAACAGAAATTATAGAATTTTAACGAGGATAAAGAAGATTTGGAAGAGAAAGAACGTTTAAATAAAGATATAAAATCCGGAAAAATATGGTAAAATGGAATTTATAGACATTTTATACAATTTTTGGACGTGAAATGATAGGAAAATGCATAACAGGGAAACAATATAAACGATGCAAATTAAGAGAGGAACTGACTGGGATTTTACAGTCGGGATAAAAAAGAAAGGCAGAGCAGGATATGAAACATGGGTTTATCAAAACGGCGGCAATGACGCCGAAAATTAGGGTAGCAGATCCGGTCTATAATGCGAAAGAGATTTGTAAGGGAATCGAGGAGGCGCTTGCGAAAGGCGCCAGGATCATCGTCTTTCCGGAACTGTGTCTGACGGGTTACACTTGCAGTGATCTGTTTTTACAGGAGATACTGCTTTCACAGGCGCAGGAAGCCCTGGATACGGTGGCGGAGGCCACAGAAGGCTCCGATGCGCTGGTTTTCGTGGGACTTCCCCTGGTAAAGGACCATAAGCTGTATAATGCAGCGGCCGCATTGCAGAATGGTGAGGTATTGGCCTTTATTCCCAAGCGTTTTATCCCGGCTTACGCAGAATTTTATGAGACTAGGCATTTTGCAACGGGCAATACGGCGCCGGAACCTTATTACTATAAGCAGAAAGAAGTGCCTTTCGGAACGGATATCCTGTTGCAGGTGGAGAGTATGCCGGGCCTGGTGGTAGGATGCGAGATTTGTGAGGACCTTTGGGTGCCGGAGCCGCCGGGGACGGTCCATGCGCTGGCCGGCGCCACGGTGATGGTAAATCTTTCCGCCTCCAATGAGACCATCGGGAAAGATGCCTACCGGGAGATGCTGGTGAAATCCGCCAGCGCAAGGCAGATTGCGGCCTATGTCTATGCTTCTGCCGGCGAAGGGGAATCCACCCAGGATCTGGTATTCGGCGGGCATAATATCATCGCTGAGAATGGCACTATCCTGGCAGAGGCGAAGCGGTTTGTACCTGAAAATCTCTATGCGGACATTGATATACACAGAATATGTCATGAGAGACGCAGGATGAGCACCTATCATCCGGAAACGCTGCGCCAGCATACGGTATTGTCTGTTTCCATGGAAGAGGAGGAGACCAGCCTGACGAGAACATTCAGTCCGCGGCCTTTTGTGCCAGACAGACAGGAGGAACGGGACAGGCGTTGTGAAGAGATCCTTTCCATTCAGTCTTACGGCTTGAAGAAGCGGTATGAACACACAGGCTGCCAGTCTGCGGTCATCGGTATCTCCGGCGGCCTGGATTCCACGCTGGCGCTTTTAGTGACGGTGCGGGCCTTTGATATGCTGGGAATTGGCCGGGAGCGGATTACTTCTGTGACGATGCCCTGTTTTGGCACCACAGACAGGACTTATGATAATGCCTGCAGGCTGGCCAAGGTTCTGGGGAC
>CAYUKT010000522.1:0-1505 GCA_964445285.1 uncultured Bacteroides sp.
GTCTCAGCCTCGTAAGCTTTGGCAATTTCTTTCCAGGTATCCGCCGCTTCCGGCTTGTAATTCAGGTAATATACCTTGGCCTCCTCCGTTTTTTGCCCGCATCCGGAAAGCATTCCCAAACCCAGGCAGCTAAGCATCCCAAATACAATCAAAAATCTCCTTCTCATCTGTAATCTCCTCAACATTTTGTCACATTTAGATTCAAGTTCTTGTAATTCGGGCAGTACGCCCCGACATCAGATTACCTGAACATATCCAAAATTTTAGCACATTCAAAGGCCAGTTTGCACATGGATAGTACAGACCGCACTTTTTAAGGTATACTTTGTGCATATAAGTTTACATAACTTTAAATTGTTGACAGCACAACAGAAACAGACCATCTTCACCCAAGTTGAACTCTTGGACAGCCGGCACTCCGGACGGCGCCTGATCGGCAAATTTTCTCATTTTATTTTTGGATAGAAAAGGCTCTGAAATCTTATAATCACCTAAAGATACGTGATTACAAGGCTTTCAGAGCCTCGTATTATTACGTTGATCTGTTTATTAACTTCGCTTAAATACCGACATGTTTTGCGAGATCCTAGTTCCCAGCCATCTGCTTAGCAACTTCTTCTGCAAAATTCTCTTCCTTCTTCTCGATACCCTCACCGGTCTCGAAACGTACGAACCTCTTCACGGAAAGATTTGCATTGTTCTCCTTAGCTACCTGCTCCAGATATTTGGCAACATTCTGCTTGCCATCCTCAGCCTTCACATACACCTGCTCTAACAGGCATACTTCTTTAAGCTCTTTGTTCAGACGGCCGTTCACCGCACCTTCGATCACCTTATCCGGCTTGCCTGCCATCTTAGGATCATTCTTGATCTGCTCTGTGATGATCTCCTTCTCATGTGCCTTGAACTCCTCAGACACTTCATCTGTGGACACATACTTGGGATACAGAGCCGCAACCTGCATAGCAATATTGTTGAGTGCTTCCTTCACTGCATCATTTACCACATCAGTAACTGCTTCTACGATAACGCCGATCCTGCCGCCGCCGTGTACATAGGTCACAACGCATCCATTCTCAGCCACTACTTTTTCAAATCTTCTGATGCTCAGGTTCTCGCCGATCACTGCCACTTTATCTACCAGGGCATCCTTCACGGTCTTGGACGCATCAAGATGCCATTTCTCTTCCAAGAAGGCATTCAGATCTGCCGCATCGGACTCTACCGCCTGCTTGGCAACTGCTTCCACATATTCCTGGAAGTCCGCGTTCTTCGCCACGAAATCTGTCTCAGAGTTTACCTCTACGACAGCCGCAGTCTTCTCATCCTTAACTGCCACACGGCAAAGACCTTCCGCCGCGATCCTGCCAGCTTTCTTCTCCGCCTTCGCCTGACCGTTCTTTCTCAGATATTCTACCGCTTCATCCATGTTGCCGTCTGTCTCATTCAGAGCCTTCTTGCAATCCATCATGCCTGCACCGGTCATCTCTCTTAACTCTTTTACC